>NZ_JBMOWO010000071.1:0-127502 GCF_049310525.1 Pseudomonas sp. GZD-222 | reverse complement strand
CCTCAATACTCTGTTTTGTGGTGTTTTTTTGTTGCTTTTCTCCTCCTCGACCCCCCCCCCCCCCCCCCCCCCCCCCCCCCCCCCCCCCCCCCCTCCCACCGGTCGCTGTTAACCTACGCGTTTCTGCGGCATTTCATTGCGGCGCAGGGCGCGCAACTTCTGCAGGGTATCGGCACAGGTCTTCGCCGCCTCGGCACCCTTGACCAGGAAATGCTCGAAGTAGAAGTTCTGGTGTTCATCACCGGCGTGGAAGTGATGCGGGGTCAGGACCACCGAGAACACCGGCACTTCGGTTTCCAGCTGAACCTGCATCAGGCCGCTGATCACCGACTGGGCCACGAACTCATGGCGGTACAGGCCGCCATCGACGACCAGGCCCGCGGCAACAATGCCGGCATAGCGGCCGCTGCGGGCCAGCAGTTTGGCGTGCAGGGGGATTTCGAAGGCGCCACCGACTTCGAAGAAATCGATATCGCTTGCCTGATAGCCCAAAACACCCATTTCCTCGACGAAGGCTTTACGTGCCTGATCGACAATATCCTTGTGCCAGCAGGCCTGGATGAAAGCGATGCGTTCGTGAGTAGGGTTTTTGCTATCGATTGCGGTAGGTTGCATTGAAACGGACTCCTGTTTGTATGAGAAACAGGGCATCTGGATCGAAGGGGATTTCGCCACGCAGGTGCGCAACGACAGACACAGCGGTGCCTATCCCGTTCTCTCTTTATCCGGACTATGACCGTCGGCCCCGGAATCACACCGGGTCTGCTGACCTTGCAAGACAAATCTGCAAGCGCTCGCGGGCTATGCGCAGTGCGCAATTACCGCCGGTGGGGAGTTGCACCCCGCCCTGAGAACGTTGCCACCGAAGGTCGGCGGCGGAGAATTATTAGCACATATGTGAAGCTAACGTATAGGCTGCTAACGATTTTTTTGCGGATGAATGGCATTTCATCCGGGAAACCTTGCCAATTCCACCGCGCATCCCCAGTAATACGGCATCAGCTGAAGGTTGCAGAGCGTCCAATTGGCGGTTTCTATAGCATAAACACACTGCATCCGAGCCTAAGGCCCGATATAATGCGGCCCTTTGCCGTCGTTTCGTCAATTTGACGCAAGCATTTGCCGTAAGGCCGCCGTTTCCGTGGAAGAACCTATGAAAAGCGCAGAAATCCGTGAAGCCTTCCTTCGCTTCTTCGAAGAGCAGGGACATACCCGAGTTGCCTCCAGCTCCTTGATTCCGGGCAACGACCCGACCCTGCTGTTCACCAACGCGGGGATGAACCAGTTCAAGGACTGCTTCCTTGGCCAGGAAAAGCGCGCCTACACCCGCGCGACCAGCAGCCAGAAGTGCGTGCGCGCCGGTGGCAAGAACAGCGACCTGGAAAACGTCGGCTACACCGCCCGTCACCACACTTTCTTCGAAATGCTGGGCAACTTCAGCTTCGGCGACTATTTCAAGAAAGACGCCATCACCTACGCCTGGACCTTCCTGACCAAGGTACTGAACCTGCCGGAAGAGAAACTCTGGGTCACTGTCTACGCCAGCGATGACGAGGCGTACGACATCTGGACCAAGGAAATCGGCGTTCCCGCCGAGCGTATGGTGCGCATTGGTGACAACAAGGGCGCACCTTACGCCTCCGACAACTTCTGGACCATGGGCGATACCGGCCCGTGCGGTCCTTGCACCGAGATCTTCTACGATCACGGCCCTGACATCTGGGGCGGCCCACCCGGCTCGCCGGAAGAAGACGGTGACCGTTACATCGAGATCTGGAACAACGTCTTCATGCAGTTCAACCGCACCGCCGATGGCGTGCTGCACCCGCTGCCAGCGCCGTCGGTGGATACCGGTATGGGCCTGGAGCGTATCAGTGCGGTCATGCAGCACGTGCACTCGAACTATGAGATCGACCTGTTCCGCAGCCTGCTCGATGCTGCCGCCGCCGCCATCGGTTGCAAGAACGAAGAGCAGTCGTCGCTCAAGGTGGTCTCCGACCACATCCGTTCCTGTGGCTTCCTGATTGCCGACGGCGTACTGCCGTCCAACGAAGGCCGTGGCTACGTGCTGCGCCGGATCATTCGTCGCGCTTGCCGCCACGGCAACAAGCTGGGTGCTACCGGCAGCTTCTTCTACAAGATCGTTGCGGCGCTGGTCGCCGAGATGGGCGAAGCCTTCCCAGAGCTCACCCAGCAACAGGCCAACATCGAGCGCGTGCTCAAGGCTGAAGAAGAGCAGTTCGCCAAGACCCTGGAGCAAGGCCTGAAGATCCTCGAGCAGGACCTGGCCGAGCTCAAGGGCAGCGTGGTTCCCGGTGACGTGGTGTTCAAGCTCTACGACACCTACGGCTTCCCGATGGACCTGACCGCCGACATCGCCCGTGAGCGCGAGCTGACTATCGATGAAGCAGGCTTCGAGCGGGAAATGGAAGCGCAGCGTGAACGCGCGCGTTCCGCCAGTGCCTTCGGCCTGGATTACAACACCCTGGTCAAGGTCGACGTCGCCACCGAGTTCACCGGCTACACCAGCACCGAAAGCGAATCGAACATTGTTGCTCTTTATAAAGACGGCAAGGTTGTCGAACAGCTGGGTGAAGGCGAGCAGGGTGTGGTCATCCTCGATCGCACGCCGTTCTACGCCGAGTCTGGTGGCCAGGTCGGTGACACCGGTTACCTGCAAGCCGCCAACGTGCGCTTCGATGTGCGCGACACCACCAAGACCGGCGGCGCATTCCTGCACCACGGTGTGGTAGCCAGCGGTACCCTGGTGGTCGGTTCCAAGGTTCAGGCCAAGGTCGACGCCGATGTGCAGCACGCCACGTCGTTGAACCACTCTGCCACCCACTTGCTGCACGCAGCGCTGCGTCAGGTGCTGGGCGATCACGTACAACAGAAAGGCTCGCTGGTCGATAGCCAGCGCCTGCGTTTCGACTTCAGTCACTTCGAAGCGGTCAAGCCAGAGCAGCTCAAGGCACTGGAAGACATCGTCAACCGCGAAGTGCGCAAGAACTCCGAGGTGCAAACCGAAGAGACCGATATCGAGACCGCCAAGCAGAAGGGCGCCATGGCGCTGTTCGGCGAGAAATACGGCGACAGCGTGCGCGTGCTGAGCATGGGCGGTGACTTCTCCGTCGAGCTGTGCGGCGGTATCCACGCCAAGCGTACCGGCGATATCGGCCTGCTCAAGATCATCAGCGAAGGTGGTGTAGCCTCCGGTGTGCGCCGTATCGAAGCGGTCACTGGTGAGGCGGCACTGGCTTACCTCAATGCTGCCGAAGAGCAGCTCAAGGAAGCCGCGCAGCTGGTCAAGGGCAGTCGCGACAACCTGATCGACAAGCTTTCGGCCGTGCTCGAGCGTAACCGCCAGCTGGAAAAACAGCTGGAGCAATTGCAGGCCAAGGCTGCCAGCGCTGCTGGTGACGACCTGTCCAATTCGGCTGTTGAGGTCAAGGGCGTCAAGGTCCTGGCCGCACGTCTGGATGGTCAGGACGGCAAGGCGCTGTTGGCGCTGGTCGATCAACTGAAGAACAAACTCGGCCGCGCAGTGATCCTGCTCGGCAGTGTCCATGAGGAAAAGGTCGTACTGGTTGCCGGTGTGACCAAAGACCTGACTGGCCAACTCAAAGCCGGTGATTTGATGAAGCAAGCCGCTGCCGCAGTGGGCGGCAAGGGCGGCGGTCGTCCGGACATGGCGCAAGGCGGTGGCGTTGACACTGCAGCGCTGGACAACGCGCTGGCCCTGACCGTGCCATTCGTGGAACAGGGCGTTTAAGGCACCGCAAGGCCCGTCGTCTAGTGGCGGGCCATGGTGTCGTTTGAATGTTTATTGGGTGCCCTTCATGGGCTGAGGCGGCTTTGAAATGGCGTTGATCGTACAGAAATTTGGCGGCACTTCGGTCGGCACGGTCGAGCGAATCGAACAGGTTGCCGACAAGGTCAAGAAATTCCGCGAGGCCGGCGACGATCTGGTGGTGGTGCTGTCGGCGATGAGTGGCGAAACCAATCGCCTGATCGACCTGGCCAAGCAGATCAGCGATCAGCCGGTTCCACGTGAACTGGATGTGATCGTGTCCACCGGTGAGCAGGTGACTATCGCTTTGCTGGCGATGGCGCTGATGAAGCGGGGCGTGCCTGCGGTGTCCTATACCGGCAACCAGGTGCGTATCCTCACCGATAGCGCGCACAATAAAGCGCGCATCCTGCAGATCGACGATCAGAAGATCCGTAGCGACCTCAAAGAAGGCAAGGTCGTTGTCGTCGCAGGGTTCCAGGGCGTTGATGAGCACGGCAACATCACCACCCTCGGGCGTGGTGGTTCCGACACCACGGGCGTAGCCCTGGCGGCAGCGCTCAAGGCTGATGAATGCCAGATCTATACCGATGTGGACGGTGTCTACACCACCGATCCGCGTGTGGTGTCCCAGGCCCAGCGTCTGGACAAGATTACCTTCGAAGAGATGCTGGAAATGGCCAGCCTCGGTTCCAAGGTTCTGCAGATCCGTGCCGTCGAGTTCGCCGGCAAGTACAGCGTTCCACTGCGTGTACTGCACAGCTTCCAGGAGGGTCCGGGTACCCTCATTACTATTGATGAAGAGGAATCCATGGAACAGCCGATCATTTCCGGCATCGCCTTCAATCGCGATGAAGCCAAGCTGACCATTCGCGGTGTACCGGATACCCCGGGCGTTGCTTTCAAGATCCTCGGCCCGATCAGTGCCGCGAACATCGAAGTCGACATGATCGTGCAGAACGTGTCGCACGATAACACCACCGACTTCACCTTCACCGTGCACCGCAACGACTACGACAAGGCCCACAAGGTCCTGGATAAAACCGCTGAGGAGCTCAATGCTCGTGAAGTGGTGGGTGACACCAACATTGCCAAGGTCTCGATCGTCGGTGTCGGCATGCGCTCGCACGCCGGTGTCGCCAGCCGTATGTTCGAAGCCCTGGCCAAAGAAAGCATCAACATCCAGATGATCTCCACCTCCGAGATCAAGGTCTCGGTAGTGATCGAAGAGAAGTACCTGGAGCTGGCGGTGCGCGCCCTGCACACCGCGTTCGAACTGGACGCCCCCGCCCGACAGGGTGAGTAAGGCAATGCCTCAAGGGCGCGGCTTAGCCGCGCCCTTCGTGTTTCTGGCTGGTGTGAGAAATCCTTCGTTTTGCTCGCGCTAGTCAATACTTAGGCGTAGGTCATTAGCCGTCACGGGTTAAAGGCCGAAGCCCTTTTTTTGCAGACTGTTATCCCTGAACTGAATTTCGTGAGGAGAAAGGTATGTTGATTCTGACTCGACGGTGCGCCGAGAGCCTGATCATTGGCGATGGCGAGATCACCGTGACCGTGCTTGGCGTCAAAGGAAACCAGGTGCGAATCGGCGTGAATGCCCCTAAAGAAGTGGCCGTCCACCGTGAGGAAATCTACCTGCGGATCAAGAAAGAGAAGGACGAAGAACCAAGCCATTAATTTTTATCGAGTTTTTTTCAAAAAAGAGTTTGCAAACGGGGAAAGCTCTGGTTATTATACGCCCCGTGTTGCGGAGAGGTGGCCGAGTGGCCGAAGGCGCTCCCCTGCTAAGGGAGTATACCTCACAAGGGTATCGGGGGTTCGAATCCCCCCTTCTCCGCCATTATTCATGTAGGGCGCTGTAATCTGCCTGAATCGCGTAAGTCGTTGAAATTAAACGAAAAAGTGGTTGGCAAAAAGATTTAGCGGCCTATAATGCGCGGTAACAAATGCACTCATAGCTCAGCTGGATAGAGTACTCGGCTACGAACCGAGCGGTCGGAGGTTCGAATCCTCCTGAGTGCACCATACGACGAAGCGGTTTTCTTCTTGAAAGTTGCTTCAGCTTCAACCAGAGGTGATCTGGTCCATCAAGCGCCAACCCTGCACTCATAGCTCAGCTGGATAGAGTACTCGGCTACGAACCGAGCGGTCGGAGGTTCGAATCCTCCTGAGTGCACCATACGACGAAGCAGTTTTCTTCTTGAAAGTTGCTTCAGCTTCAACCAGAGGTGACCTGGTCCATCAAGCGCCAACCCTGCACTCATAGCTCAGCTGGATAGAGTACTCGGCTACGAACCGAGCGGTCGGAGGTTCGAATCCTCCTGAGTGCACCATACAACAGAAAGCCCGCCTTCTCAGGCGGGCTTTTTGCTTTTCCGCGTTCTATCTTTCTCTTGCTGACATGTGCTTTTTTTAGCCGGGTAGCCGTCGCACTGATAGGTGCACAGGTTGTCCTAACCATGTCCCGCAAACGATTGTTCTAGCCGCGATTTTTTCAGCACCCTGACAGCTCAAGCGGTGTATGATTGCGCCCGTCAGCCCCGCCGGGGCTTGTGGAATACCACCATGGACTTACCCAGTAGTTACTCAATAGCAAGTTTTGCCAATCAAGATCTGACTGATTGATTCTCCCGGCGTGCTCCGCTGCTGGGAGTGGAGTTCGCCTATGACTGAAATCGAAGCAAAAAAGACGCAAGAGAGCTTGCAGGATCGCCTGGCTCAGGTGGTCGAACTGCTGCAGCGTCAGCGTGTGGTCGAAGACCTGACGCACCGCCAGGAAGGTCATCACCATGACCTGGTAGAAAACCTCGTTCACCGGCAGAACCTCGTCGAGTTGCAACGCAAGCTCGATGATCTGCACTCGGCTGACGTCGCTTACATTCTCGAAGCCTTGCCCCTGGACGATCGTCTGACTGTCTGGCAGCTGGTCAAGGCCGAGCGCGACGGCGACATCCTCCTGGAAGTATCCGACTCGGTTCGGGAAACGCTGATCGCCGACATGGACGATCATGAGCTGCTCGCCGCCGCCAAGGAGATGGACGCCGACGAGCTGGCCGACCTGGCGCCAGAGCTGCCCCGTGACGTTGTCCATGAGCTGATGGAAACCCTCGATGCCCAGCAGCGTGAGCGCGTGCGCTCGGCACTGAGCTATGACGAGGAGCAGGTCGGTGCGCTGATGGACTTCGAGATGGTCACCATCCGCGAAGACGTCAGCCTCGAAGTGGTACTGCGTTACCTGCGCCGGCTCAAAGAGCTGCCGGGGCACACCGACAAACTCTTCGTGGTCGATTACGACGGCATCCTCAAGGGCGTGCTGCCGATCAAGCGTCTGCTGGTCAACGATCCCGAGAAGAAAGTCGCCGAAGTCATGGCCGACGACCCGGTGGTGTTCCAGCCGGAAGAGGATGCCTACGACGCTGCCCAGGCCTTCGAGCGTTACGACCTGGTATCGGCGCCGGTGGTGGACAAGAACGGTCGCTTGATCGGCCGTCTGACCATTGACGAGATGGTCGACCTGATTCGTGAGGAAAGCGAGACCGAAGTGCTGAACATGGCCGGTCTGCGCGAAGAAGAAGACATCTTTGCCTCGGTCTGGCGTTCGCTACGCAACCGTTGGGCATGGCTGGCGATCAACCTCATTACTGCATTCGTGGCTTCTCGGGTAATCGGCCTGTTCGAAGGCTCGATCGAGAAGTTGGTGGCGCTGGCGGCACTGATGCCGATCGTGGCGGGTATCGGCGGCAACTCCGGTAACCAGACCATCACCATGATCGTGCGCGCCATGGCGCTTGACCAGGTTAGCCCAGGTAACACCTCGCGATTGATGCGCAAAGAACTCGCAGTTGCCTTGATCAACGGCCTGGTGTGGGGCGGGGTGATCGGTGTAGTGGCCTACCTGTTGTATGGTAGTTGGTCGCTCGGTGTGGTGATGACGGCGGCTATGACCCTCAACCTGCTGCTCGCGGCGCTGATGGGGGTATTGATTCCCATGACGCTGGCGCGCCTGGGGCGCGATCCGGCGATGGGTGCCAGTGTGATGATCACGGCCATGACCGACAGTGGTGGCTTTTTCATCTTCCTTGGCCTGGCCACCATCTTCCTGCTCTAGGTTTCAATAAAATGCAGCCATAAAAAAAGCCAGCTTACGCTGGCTTTTTCAATTGCGGGCCGGTCATCAGGAGGCGTCAGCCGCCATTTCGACGTCGTGGGCAATCAGGGCCACCAGAGCGTTCTGCTGGCGGTGGGAAAGTTGACGGAAGCGTTGCAGCAATTCACGTTCGTGAAGCGACAGCTCCGGACTGTCCAGGCGCATGCTCAGCTCGTCACCCAGAGCTCCTTCCTGGATCAGGCTCTGTTCCAGGCGGGCGATGATTTCCGAGTTCATGCTGCGATGGTGGTGGCGCGCTACCTCGGCAATGCGCTCACGCATTCCGTCGGGGAGGCGGACGACGAATTTGTCAGCGGTGCGGCTTGAGTAAACAGCCTGTTTCAATGGGCGCATATAATTGACCGGTTTTAGTTCAGGGGGAAGCGGTTCTCGAAATTGGCCGCACGATTTCAATACGACCATCACGGCGACAAAATGTTCAACCTGAATTGTGAATGAGGTAAGAATCATGCCTCATTGTCGCCGGTTCCTTGGCGTCAATTCTGTGACAAATATTGAACCGGGTAAAGGCGTTTTGCCAGTACCAATTATCAGAAATGAGGACTGGTTTGAAAAGTTTTCATTTTTTCATCTACCCGTCCACCACGCGAAAAAGGCCGTGAAAAGCGTCTAGAATGCGCAGGCTTCCTTACCGATGAGCATAGTGGCTATGCAGCATGACGCAAGTACCGCGGGCCGTACAGCAATGCCTGGCCGCCTGGTCTATTTGATGGGGCCTTCTGGCTCTGGCAAAGACTCACTGATCGATGCTGCCCGTCCAGCCTTGGAGAATCACGATGTGGCAATTGCCCGGCGCGTGATAACCCGTTCGGCTGAAGCCAAGGGTGAAGATGCTGTTGGTGTTTCTTTGCCGCGTTTCGAACAGATGTGCGCCGAGGGCGACTTTGCCCTGCATTGGCAGGCTAATGGCCTGGCATATGGCATCCCTGTGCAGATCGACAGCTGGTTGCAGCAGGGGCGAACGGTGTTGGTCAACGGATCTCGCGCGCACCTGTCCAAGGCCCGCCAACGTTATCCTGATCTTCTGGCGGTATTGCTGACTGTCGAGCCGCAAGTGCTACGTCAGCGCTTGCTCGCCCGTGGCCGGGAAAGTCTGGAAGATATCGAAAGGCGGCTGGCGCGCAGCCAACAGCTGGCGTTACCGGATCAGGACGTGCACCTGCTGGATAACTCAACCCTGCTCGATGATACCGTGGCGCGCCTGCTTGGGTTGCTACGTGGACAGGGGCTGTTGGGTTAGCCGCTCAGAAGCTCAGTCGCTCCTGCTGGTGCGGTGGGGGTTGTAGGCTCAATGACGGGGTCGGGGTGAGGGCTTTCCCAGCGTCGAATACGGCACGTTGCGGATGCATCGTAGGCGCCCCCTGGGTCGGTGAAGAGCTCGCGAAGTCTTGCGGTTGCGCCATCAAGCCCACGAAGACGGCCAATGCCAGGGCGTTGAGCAAAAGCAGTGTGCGGTTCATAAGCCATACTCCACCGTGTGAAGGGCGATTGCCGAGCCCTTGCAATGGAATAGAAGCAGCACACTGCATGCCAGTCGTTTTTATGGCTATTTTTCTTTGTAAATCAGCTGGTTATGAATATCTCTAGTCGAGCTTTCCGGGCATTTTGCAATAATGGCCCACTGCCTTGTTGCAGAATGCACGATTGTCACCGGCTACCGAACAAAGACTACAGGCAAAAAGCCCCACGGATGACATGACAAATGCCGATGTGGTGGTTAACATGCACGCCGTCCCCCGCCGTGCAGCACTCGTTGCCGGTCCTGTGTCTCAGTAGCTCAATTGGATAGAGCATCCCCCTCCTAAGGGGAAGGTTGGCAGTTCGAACCTGCCCTGGGACACCATTCTTACTGCGAATTCCCGTTTCCCTCTCGATGTCGGTTTTTCGGTGCGAGCCGGGTATCCAATCGCATCCCCAGCTACTCCAGTGCCGCTAAAAGAGCTATCTCGATAAATTATCAGTGGCGTCGCAGGTGGTGCATTGCGCGTGGTGCTTCTGTGCAATTTTTCAATTTTAAGAATCGCCTGATGGTTATTCGGATTTTACGTGGATAAGCTCAATCGCTATTACCGTGTTATTCGTGCTTGGCGCATCTCTTGAATCGGTCAGTCGCGGGATGAAATTTGCCGAGACGGTGAATTCGAATATCTTTAACTGGCCGTCAGTAGGAATTGAAAATGCAGCTCAGAAAACTCAGGCTGGCGCATCGTGCGGTTTTGATTTTTTTAATCATTAATCTTCTGGTCATCGCTCTTGGTGGTATTTCTCTTTGGCAGATGGGGCGGGTTAGAGCTGCGGCAGTCGAGATAGAAAAAAACTGGATGGAGAGTGTTCGCCAGGCGGGCATGATCGAATCGATGGTGCTCAGGCTTCGTTTGGAAAGTTTTCGAATGATCAATTCCACGAGTGCTGATGTGCGTCAAGCCTCAAAGGACACCATTACTGACACCAGAATCAAGCTGAGAGAGGTTGTCGAGGGCTATAAAAATCAGGTGAGCAGTGATCAAGAGCAAAAGCTCTATGAGGCTGTTAAAGTTGGTGTGGCAAGTTATGATCTCAAACTTGGTGCGTTTCTAGAGATTGCCAGTTCTGGTAATGCAACAGCGGCAATCGACTATATAGATCAGAATATTCGGCAGCCAACCAATCAGTTGCAGGCTACTATCGGTGATCTTGCCGAGCTGAACCGTGCGGGCGGGCGTCAATCCGGGATTGAGTCTGAAGAGGTTTATCAGAGCTCTATCAAGACGGTCATTGGCATTGATATTTTTGTCATGTTGTTGAGCGTTGCTCTCGGTTTTATGTTCGCCCGAAGCATTACGGTTCCATTGCTATCGGTACTAAATATCAATCGTAGAATTTCGGACGGCGATCTTACCGCCAACCTCGAGATCACCGGAAAGGATGAGCTGACCGACCTGATGCTGTCGACAGCAGCCATGCAGACCAGCTTGCGCGAAACGATCCGGCACATGGGCGGCTCGGCCACTCAGCTGGCAGCTGCAGCCGAGGAAATGTATTCCGTTACCGAAGAGTCCAGTGTCGGCTTGCAACGGCAGAACAACGAGATCGAACAAGCCGCCACGGCGGTAAACGAGATGACCGCAGCGGTAGAAGAAGTAGCGAGAAACGCGGCGGCAGCATCGGAGTTCGCGCAGTTTTCCGAGCGCTCCACACGGACCGGCTCTGACCGGGTCAAGGAGACGGTCGACGCTATTCGCAACTTGAGTTCTACCGTCAACACTACAAGTGGGGAAGTCGAGGGGCTGGCGTGTAAAGCCCAGAACATCAGCAAAGTACTGGATGTCATCCGCGCTATCGCCGAGCAAACAAACCTGTTGGCACTGAACGCAGCGATTGAGGCAGCCCGGGCGGGAGACCAAGGCCGTGGGTTCGCTGTGGTTGCCGATGAGGTCAGGGCATTGGCCTACCGTACGCAGGAGTCGACCAAGGAAATCGAGAGCATGATTTCCGATATTCAGTCGGGCGCCGAGCAAGCTGTCCTTTCAATGGGGCAAAGCTGTGCAAACGCAGAAGCTACCTTAGGTGTTGCCCAGGAAGCCGGGGAAGCACTGGCGGCTATTTCAAAATCAATCACGGAAATTAATGAAAGGAATTTCCTGATCGCCGCAGCTTCCGAGGAGCAAGCGCAAGTCGCTCGTTCGGTTGATACCAATCTGGTCAGTATCAGAGACCTTTCGATTCAAACGTCGGCGGGGGCGAGTCAAACGGCAACTGCAAGCGACGAGCTTTCGAAACTGGCAATCGCTATGAATGATCTGACCAAAAAGTTTTTGACGTGAAAGTGCTCTGCTGACGTCTGCGAGCGAGTTGGCTTATCGGTGCTCAAGGGTTAGCAATTGGAGGAGGCAGGGCAGCAGCGCCCCTCCATTGCGCAGGCAAAAAACAATTACAGGTATCGAGTTGTGGGGGGAATGATGAGAATCGCCGACTTGGATATTAGCAAGTTGATCGAGGCTATCGGAATTGTACTTGCTTCTGTAATTTTTGAAGGGGTAGAGAAAGACACACCCGCTCATTCCCTGCGTGAACGAGCCCAGCTCAACGCCGAAATCATGGGGCGCTTCGCGGCCGTTCTGTACTGTGGCGATAAGGTCGGCCCAGAGGTTTTAGAGTTGATAGACCTTTTTACTGCGCATATGCAGGAAAAGCATTTGCTTTCAATGGCTCGGGTTCTCGGCCCGGGAGGTGTGCTGAGCCAGATGCACATTCCACCTGAGAGCGCCAGGTAAGCGCAAATATCGCGTCTAGCAGACTGCGCAGCAGCAGCGATTGCCAATGGAATTGAGAATCAGCTCTCTATTTTTCAGGTTTCGCTGATGGAAGGCGATTGTGCATTGCACTTACCCTTGTTTCATGAAGCTGAAGCAATTCTTACAACCCGCGGACTCCTACTTCTCCACCCCAAAAGCGGCGCGCAGGCTGTTGCGCTTGTTCGCCCAAATTCTTGTTCTGGGGGCCATCGCAGGGGCAATCATTACCCTGAGTACCGCGTTTAATAGCGAAATATCCCGGCGTCAGCGCTATATGAGTGACGCCATTACCAGTGCACGGGTACTTTTCACTCAGCGTGAAGCGTTATTAAGGTACCTTGTCCTTTCTGTGGTAGACGATTCAGGGACGTTGGCTGAACAGACACCTGCACAAAAAAAAATCAATGCAGAGGAGGGCATACCTGCGAAAGACTGGGCGCTGCACTTGCCTGAACGCATGATCAGTGTCTTGACGGAAAGCCGAATCAATCTGGTTTATGTCGATGAACCGGGTACGGCCGTTGTGTACCTGAGTAAAAGTCTGGTATTTCAAGCTCCGCTATCTGATCAAGTAATACGAAGGCTGCATGAAATCGATACTCAGGCGCTCAGGCCAGATCAACAAATCTGGATAAGTGACCAGTATTCAATCCCGCCGCGACTTTATCTGTTTACCTTAGCGGACCCTGATCGCCTGCGGTCGGGATGGATAGGCATGGAAATGGATGCTTCAGACGTCACTAATACCTTGCATGACGACACGGCAGGGCAATTTATGATGCTCAATCCTAATGGCGACGTAATGATGAGCAGCGCTAGCGTTACCGAGAGCACTGCGCCTACTGCGATCATGGAAATAAATAAGACATTTGGCCTCGCAGGGGCTGGGGTTGTGCCTGACAAAATGGTCATGCGTAAAAAACTGGGATATTCCGATTGGACTGTCTTTTACAGTATCGACCTTTTTTCATTGTTAAGCGTATTCTACTGGCCGTTCGTAATCTCTCTGGCGGTAATCCTGCTTACTGCATTATTGGTTTACAGGTTAGTATCGAGAATAGAGCGAAGGCTTATCGAGCCAGCCACTCAACGCATAGATGCATTGATAGAAAGCGAGGCGTTCAGCCGTGCGGTCATACAAGCAGCTCCTGTCGCGTTGTGTGTGCTGCGTCGCGCCGATGGCCAGGTCGTATTGGAAAACCGGCTTTCGGAACAATGGTTGGGTGAATGTAACGAGCGCGAGCGTCTGTGTCACCGCTGGATAGAACAAGCCTTTGATAATAACGAATCCAATCGCTCGGATGAATTTCAGGCGGGCAACGGCCGCCATCTTTATCTGAGTTTCGTGAAAACTCGTTACAATGGCGAGGATGTTCTGTTTTGTGCGTTCGCCGACTTTAGTACCCGCAAGCAGGTTGAAGCCGCAATGGCAGAGGCCAAGAAAATTGCGGATGCCGCGAACGAAGCGAAGACGTTATTTCTGGCCACAATGAGTCATGAAATCAGGACGCCGCTGTACGGGGTCCTGGGAACGCTGGAGTTATTAGCTAAAACCGAACTCAAGAGCCAGCAAAAGGCCTATTTGCATGCGATTGAAAGCTCATCGTCAGCGTTATTGAATTTGGTCTGTGACGTGCTGGATGTCGCCAAGATTGAAGCGGGTCAGTTGGCGCTGGATGTTCAGGAGTTTTCACCGGTTGAATTGGTTTGTAGTGTTGTTCAGAGCTATGCGGGTGCGGCAAGAAGTAAAGGAGTCATGCTCTACTCGTATATTGATCATCATACACCAGACGTGTTGCGTGGCGATGTTACGCGGATAAGGCAGATATTGAATAATCTGCTCAGTAATGCTGTTAAGTTTACTGACAGCGGGCAAGTTGTTCTGCGCGTAAAGTTGGGCGCGGATGCTGATCAGGCGATAAAAATTAATTGGCAGATTTCGGACAGTGGCCCCGGCATCGCAGTGGAAGATCAAACCTATCTGTTTGATCCGTTTTATCAAACGGGTAGTAGCACCAATGTCATCGCCGGAACCGGCTTGGGCCTGTCAATTTGCAAGCGCTTGGCGGAGTTGATGGGGGGGAGTATCAGGGTTGTCAGCATGCCGGGCCTCGGTAGCAGTTTCACTCTGGGCGTGACCCTCGAGCGTGTGCAGCCAGCAGTGGAAGTTAAACAACATCACGCTGCATGGCCTAATCTGGTTTACGTTTGCTCTCCCGCGTTGGAAATGTCTGAGTACATCGCCGGCTGGCTACGTAATTGGGGGGCAATGACACAGGCCGGGCCACCTGGTCGCGATAAAACGGGTAATAACGCCGTACTGCTTGAAATTCACTTGGGCAAGCGAAGTCGTATGCTTCCTGAATGGGAAGGTCCGAGAATTGTAGTCAGCCTGGAAGAAGATGAAGACGAAAAGCTGCCGGACAATCAATGGAATGTCTCATTGAACGATCTCAGCGGACTGCGCGATGCATTAAGGCAGGCTCAGGGGGTGGTGAGTGTGCCGGTACGGCTGAATGAAGTCGAAGGGGCTAAGCATCTGGGGCTGAAAATATTGGTTGCTGAAGATAATGTTATCAATCAATTGATATTGAAGGATCAACTGGAGGCGTTAGGTTGTCAGGTGGCATTGACCGGTAACGCCTCCGAGGCATTGATGTTGTGGTCTAAAGAAGATTTTGATGTCGTGCTTACAGATATAAACATGCCTGGTATCAATGGCTACGATTTGGCCAAAGAGTTGCGTAGTCTCGGCTGCGGCATTCCAATTATCGGTGCTACGGCAAATGCAATGCGCGATGAAAGTGATAGATGTCTCAGTGCGGGAATGCAAGGACTCTTGGTAAAACCTTTTGGCTTGGGGACGCTCTATAGTTGTTTAGAACACTATAAAAGGGCTTGTGTCGATGGCTTATAATATTCTGATTGTCGAAGACCACCCTTTTCAGCAGGCCTGTTTGCTCGAGCTGTTTTGCAGATTGGGTGGCGTCTCCATAAAAGCCGCAAAAAACGGATATGAAGCCATTGAGTTAATTCACCTTCAGGAGTTTGATCTGGTCCTCAGTGATTTGATTATGCCGGGCATGGATGGTGTGCAACTTGTTCAGAAACTTGCACAGCTAAAACACAAGCCGCCCTTGGCATTTATGAGTTCCGCCTCGGGGCGAATGATGATCAGTGCCAGTCTGGCGGCTAGAGGTTTGGGCTTCATGGTCTTAGGTCAGTTGCCCAAGCCAATAAACCTAAGCGCTTTGCGGAAATTGCTGGAGAAGTTATCGAGTTTCAGATCACGCTGTTCGCTACCCGTTAGCGTACCTCAGGAATATGGCTTTGACGAACTGAGCAGTGCCATTGGCTCGGGACAGATCCAGCCGTGGTTTCAACCGAAAACGTCGTTGGTTACCGGACGAATAGTTGCCGCGGAGGCGTTGGCAAGGTGGCAGCATGCGCAGACGGGACTGTTGTTGATGCCTAAAGATTTTTTGCCTGGAGTCATTCGCCATGGGCTGGAGGAGGCATTGTTGATGCAATGCATCGTTCAAACGGTTTGCGCTCAGTTGAGATGGCGAAAGCAAGGTTACGATATCCCTGTGTCAATCAATCTGCCCACCCATCTTCTGGATGACGACGAGTTGCCGGACCAACTGCATGAACTTGTCATGAGCGAGGGTGGGATGCCCTCGAGAATCTGCTTTGAGATCATGGAGAGCTCCGCCACCAAAGGGCTCGGACACTACTTTGCAGGTGCCTGTCGCCTTCGCTTCAAGGGCTTCGGGCTGTCTCAGGATGATTTTGGTAAAGGCTACAGTTCTATTTTTAACCTAGTCTCCACGCCATTTACCGAATTGAAGATTGACCGCTCATTGGTAAGCGGCTGCGTTGAAAATGAAAACCTCGCGGCAGCACTTTCCAGCATTGTCGCGTTGGGCAAGCAGCTGGGGTTGAGGGTGGTGGCAGAAGGGGTGGAAACGGCAGATGAGCTTGCCTTGCTGAAGGAAGTAAACTGTGATCAGGCCCAGGGGTTTTTAATATCCAAAGCGCTGGATTGCAATCGTTTTTTATGTCTGTTGTCGGAAGATGGACCTGCGTACTGTTGACGGCCCTGATGGTCATCGCGTGAGGTCAATGTTGACTATTATTTTATCGGTACGTCAGGCCTTGACGTGAATTTTTGAGGCGCGCGATGAAAGCGGATACTCTCTTTGGATTGCTGGTGAAGAGTTCCATGCGTTTGAGTACCGGTTTGTTTCTCACGCTTGGCCTGGTTTTTTTATTGGCCATTACCAATGTATGGGCGATTTTTTTATTGCTGGGAAGTGAGGAGGAAAAGGCGGCTTCTCATTTCGCCCGGGTGATGGAAAATGTAAAAGAACAGGAGGTGTTCTTACAAGCCATTTCTGCAAAGTTGGTGGAGCACACTGATGAGCTGGTCACTGCTCCAGAAAACCTGAAGCCCACCTTTCAGTTCGTTGATACAATAACTAACATTTATGAAGTGTCCGAAAGTTCTTTTTCCCTGCCCTTTACTGTGGCGGTGGCGCTTGATCAGAAGGATAAGGGCTTGAGTGCGTTGTCCTCGATCGGCTGGCACTTGGCGAATTACTACAGTCGATTTTGGGCGCAATCACATTTTCTTTCACCGCAAGTTTTTGTTTTCAGCCCCGAAAACGTGTCCAGTATTGCTGTTCCTGCGATCGGAAAATTTCGCGATGAAAATTTACTGACCAGTAAAAACTACAGCGCTATCTCGCGAGCGTTAAGCGAGCAGACCACCAGGGCAGCTGCACGGCTGAGCGATCATAAGATTCATTGGACGCGACCTGAGTCAGGTGCGCAGCCGCCCGGTAACAGCATGCAGATGCTAGCTTACGTTCATGGGCGGCTGCCCAACGATGATCTTCGCCTGCACAGCGGTATGGAGCACGTCGTTGTAGCCACGCTGTTCGATGTTCTGCATTTAAGCGAGGGGGCGCCAAATTCCGATTTGCCTTTTCATGGAAGGTTTACCCTGATTGATCCCGAAGGAAATATCTTGATCGGGCACCGTGAGGCGTCAGAGGGAAGTAGCGGTCTGTCGTTTACTGGCAATGGCTTGTTGATTTCTGTGCTTGACACGGCTATCAAAAATGAAAAATGGCTAGCTCAATATTTTATTGACTATCGTGGTCTTGCTCGTTGGGCAGCTTTGCCCATCCTGCGTATCTTTATAGTATCTATTTTGTTATTCGTGTTGTTTCGAGTGTTGTATCACTACTATAAAAAGCGCGTAGTCATTCCCGCAAAAAAAGCACAAGCTGAATTGGTCGAAAGTCATGCGTTTAACCATGCGATAGTCGAAGGTGCTCCCGCTGGGCTTGTGGTCATCAGATTGTCTGATGGTCAGGTTGTTCTTGAAAATAAACGCGCCCAGGCAGGCAGCGCTGTCTCACAGTCCATCGTCAACATGCTGCGCAAGCCCGGCGTTATATTAAGCGGTGATGCCTGTATGACCTTGCAGGGATGTTACTACCTCGTCAGTTACTCCTTTGCCCGCTACCAGGAGCAGGATGTGCTGCTTTGTGCTTTTTCAGATGTTACCGAGCATCAACAACGTTCGGTGGCCCTGCATAAAGCCAAGTTAGGGGCCGAGCGGGCGAATAATGCTAAAACCATTTTTCTGGCTACGATGAGCCATGAGATACGTACGCCCCTTTACGGCGTGTTGGGTACATTGGAGCTTTTGAGCCTGACCCGTCTCGATCAGCGCCAGCAGGATTACCTGCGTACGATGCACGCTTCGTCTTCGACGGTCCTGCAAATAATCAGCGATGTGCTGGACGTGTCGAAGATTGAGTCCGGGCAGCTTGAACTGGATGTTTCATCCTTCCCGACACTGGACTTCGTCGAAGGTGTCATGAGCACGCATGTTGCCGCTGCACGTGCCAAAGGCTTGCAGATCTATGCCTGTATTGACCCTGATATTCCAGCCTTGCTATTCGGTGATCAGGTTAAAATTCGTCAGATTTTGAACAACTTGCTAAGCAATGCCATAAAGTTTACCGGTATTGGTCGTGTTGTCTTGCGCTGCCGGGTAAAAAAAGAGGGTGGGAGAAATCCCGTTATGGAGTATCAGGTGGCGGATTCCGGTATTGGTATTACTCCGGAACAACAGCTGCATATATTTGAGCCTTTCTACCAGGCGAGCACCAGCAACGTCGTCAGCGGAACGGGATTGGGCCTTTCCATCTGTAGCAGGTTTGTCGAACTGATGGATGGCGAGCTGACCGTTACCAGCGAGCAAGGTCTGGGTAGCAGTTTTACGGTCAGGTTGCCTTTCATTCAATCAGAGCCAGGCCCGGTAAAAGACACTGCCTTGGACCTTGGCGGCCGCCAGGTTTATGTACATGCGCCGGCCCCTGAACTGGCCGAGAACATTTGCGCCTGGATGACTCGATACGGTGCAAGCGCTACGGTGGTCTCGGCCAGGTCGCACAAGATGCTTTCTGACGCACTACTGGTCGATGTGTTAGGCGGCGGCGAATTACGTTTTACCTGGAATGGCAAGCGACTGTCCTGTGATCACGAAGGGCCTCAGGTTCCGGAGTTGACAGCTACGGGTTTCAGAGTGAGTGCTCATCATATCCGGGCTATCGCTCAGGGGGTGCTGATCGCTTGCGAAGAGAATTATCACCCCGCCCCGGCGGCGGATGGCGCAACGCTGCCGGCACTGAAACTTCACGTACTGGTCGCCGAAGATAACCTGATCAATCAGGCTATCCTCAAGGAGCAGCTCGAGACCCTGGGCTGCAGTGTCATTGTTGCCAGCAATGGCGACCAGGCGCTGGAACTCTGGGAGCAGGGCGATTTTGATGTGGTACTGAGCGACGTGAATATGCCCGTGCTCAATGGTTATGAACTCGCGAAGAAAATACGTAGACAAGACAGGGACGTACCCATCATTGGTATAACTGCCAACGCCATGCGCGACGAAGGTGAGCGTTGTTGTGCTTCGGGTATGAGTGCCTGGATGGTCAAACCCTTGAAGTTGACAACCTTGCACGACATGCTGGTGAGCGTTGAACGTGTTGAACGTGTTGAACACAGCAACACGGCGGTATCACGCCTCTCTTGCCCAGCTGAACCTGACAACGATGCGGCGACGGTTGTGCTCTCAGATGCGATGCGTGGATTGTTTCAGCGAACCATGCAGCAGGACCTGGATGCCATCCGCTCGGCCATGGCGCGTGGGGCACAGACTGATGCGGTCGAGATTCTGCATTCCGTTAGCGGTGCACTCTCGGTGGTGCGGGCTGAAAAACTATCTCTGGTATTTGGACAGTTGGAGCATCAACTACGCGAACAAACGATAGATTCTGCTTTAGTCACTGAAATTGATCGGGCACTCGACAGGCTGTCGGCTTTGCTCGCATCGGTATGAACGGCGTCAATCTTCTTCACGGGCCTCACAGCATGAGTATGAAACCGATCACCGTTGTCATCGCAGATGATCACCCGATAGTGCTGCTGGGGGTGAGCGAGCTTATCAAGCGTGACGATCGTTTTCTTGTGGTGGGTGAGGCCTCGAGTCCCAGCCAGCTGATACAGGAATTGAACAGCAAGAAACCGGATGTACTGATTAGCGATTACAGCATGCCTGGGGACTCCATATATGGTGACGGGCTGAAGTTGATGGAGTACTTGGTTCGTAACTATCCATTTTTGAAAATACTTGTCTTGACCATGGTTTCAAATAGTTCGATTTTCTCTCGACTTTATGATCTTGGTGTTGCCGGTGTTGTTGAGAAAAATCAGTTGCATGCAGAAATACAGCATGCTCTGGATGCCTTGATTCATCGGAGAAAGTATAAGTGTTTAGCTTCTAACAAAAATCAGTCGGGGTCAGAAGGCAGTCAAATCGAGGAGCGCCTGGCACTATTGTCCTTGCGCGAGCTGGAGGTGTTGCGGTTGTTCTATTTTGGCAAGAGTTTGCGCGATATTGCCGATGATCACCATCGTAGTCCCAAGACCATCAGCACTCAAAAGGTAGCGGCAATGCGTAAGCTAGGGGTCAAGACTGATCAGGAGCTTATGGCGTTCTGTCGCGATGCTAATTTATTCCAATAGGAATTGATTGTTTTTCTGTTTATCACTGCTCGCTATCTTCAACAGCATGTGCCCTGAAGCGACATCAATGCTGCATGCATTTTCAGGATTGCCTGATGGTGAGGGCGGAGACAAGCCGGTACGCTTCTCTAGGGATGGGTTCTTCTTGCTGCTTTGCATCAGGCATTTTACTTTCATCGGCTCGCACGCTTTGAAAATCACAGTTGATGCGCTGTATCGCTGAGACTTGCGCTCGAATCAAAAAAAGTAAGGATTGCATGTCGTACAGGTCTCACTGATAGGAGTCGGAAGATGAGTTCCGAGCTAATAGAACAATATCCGCAAAGCTTGAGTACGATATTTATCTCGAGGTATGAGACCTGCAATATTAACGATTTTATCAGCCAATATATTGAAAGCAGGTGTTTGCAGTCGAATCATCAGGCGCACTGCAACATACTTGCAGTGCTGAGGGAGTATCCGGGGACCTCACCGGTAAGGCTCTATGAGTTGAATGCGTGGTTGGATAAACATTTAAGGCCTAAGATTTTTTCTCGATCTGCCGCTCGTCTCTTGAGGTTGATAATAAGTAATGGCGACGCTTTTCGGCGTAAGTAAAGTGTCGGCCAGGCTTTGGTGGAAATATGATGCGGTCATACTTGTTCGGCAAGGGTTCGTTGAGGATTCATGTCTCTCTCGTTCTCGGTATTGCCATTTCGGTCGCCTCTGTGCTGGGTGGGCTGTTAGCGGTCAGTAAGCTGGATGGTTATATTCAGGTCATGTATTTCGGTAACTCTGCACCGATTGGGCACCTTGCCAATATTCGAGCCGCGGAAATCAATATACGCCGTCTGCATTGGCGGATTTTTGCCCTTCGCAATCCTGTCAGTACCGATGAGTATTCGAGAGAAATAAGACACTACCTCGATGTTATTGCCCGGGAATGGCGTCTCTATTATCCGGAGGGCGTCAGTAGCGCCAGGGAGAAACGACTCGCCGCAGAGCTTGCTGACGCCGTGCCTCAGGCCATCACGATCGCTCGGGAGTTCCTCCGGCGATTGGAAACCGGCAATTATGAAAGTGTCATGCTCTGGTATCAGGGGAAGATTCCTGCTCTGGATCACCTGGATAGGCTATTGACTGCGAATATAGACACCAACGTTGAGCAAGCTGCACGTTTCGCTACCCTCAGCAGGGGGGTGCTCAACCAGATCCTCTGGATAGCAATCGCTCTTTTGGTCTTGGGCGTAGCCGCTGTGAGCGGGGTGGTGTTGCACTGGAGGCGGCAGCGCGACAGTGCCGAGCGCAAAGCGCGTGAGCACCTCTGGCTTGTGGACCAGGTATTCAACATCAGCATGGACGGGGTGATCATTACTGATCACCTTGGAAGGATTACCAAGGTCAATCCGGCCTTCGTCAAAATGAGCGGATACGCCGAAGAGGAACTGTTGGGCGCCACACCGAGTTTGTGGCACTCCGGCCGACAGTCTTCCGAGTTTTACAGCGAGATGTGGCGAAGCCTTAGCGACACGGGGTATTGGCAAGGAAAACTATGGAACCGCAAAAAGAGTGGCGATCTCTACCTTGAGTCCCTGTCCATCACTGCCATTCGTGGGTTGAATTCATCCGAAGTCAATTACGCAGCCGTTTGCAGTGACATTACCAAGCAGCATGAGGAGCAGGAGTTTCAGGGCTACCTGGCAACTCACGATCCGCTGACTGATTTACCCAACCGTGTTTTGTTTCATGAACGACTGACACAGGCAATCGCGCGCGGTCATCGAGCGGGTTTGCAGGTGGCGATTTTTTTCCTTGATCTGGACCACTTCAAAGAAATCAATGACCGTCTGGGGCACACCGTGGGCGACGCTACCCTCACCGCGATAGCGACGCGGCTGAAAGCGTGCTTGCGAGAGGCCGATACCGTGGCGCGTCTCGGCGGCGATGAATTTGCCATGGTCTTGGAAGATATTCGCGATGTGAATGAAATCGAGCCAATTGCCCGCAAGGTGCTGGAGAGTGTCGGCGAGGTTATTTTATCGGAAGGGCATCTGGTTTCAGTCACGCCCAGTATCGGCATAAGTGTTTACCCTGATCATGGGCACATACCTCAGGTACTGGTGAAGCTTGCTGATCTGGCGATGTATGAAGCCAAGAACGCCGGGAAAAATGCAATCAGGTTTCATGCGCAACAAGCCCATCAAGTCTAAACGAAAACTTGACGCTCACCTGTACGTAGCTTTACTTGAACAGAGAAGGATCTGAAAAGTAACCAGTTTTCCCGAGTCGCAGTCCGGGTGGTATCCGTGTGCGAGTTCACTTGTTCTCGGGAGATCCGCCATGCCCAATCGCGCTGACGTGTTGTGGTTCAAGACACAATTTCAGGCCCTGATCACCCCCCGGCTTGCGGGCTTGCCGCTCACCGTTGATTTCATCACCGCGATTGCCTGCCAGGAAACCGGGCATGTCTGGTCGGTCCTGCGCACCAAGGCAATGACCACCGTGCAGATCCTGGCCTTGTGCGTGGGCGACACGCTAGACGCGGATAAAGGCCGATCAGCTTTTCCTAAAAACAAATCAGACTTGCTGGCCGCGCCCCGTGGTGCCGAGATGTTCGATTTGGCCCATCAAGCCTTGGTTGACATGGCCGAGCACATATCCGGATTCGCCGCAGTGGCGAAAAAGCCGAACAAGTTCTGCCATGGCTTTGGCCTGTTCCAACGTGATCTGCAGTTCTTCAAAGTAGATCCTGGCTACTTTCTTGACAGGCGCTACGAGCATTTCGATGACACCCTGGACATGTGCATTGGCGAGCTCAGGCGCGGGTTGAAGACACTGGGCCTGCAAGGGCGCTCGGAGCTGACTAGCCATGAGCTGGCCGCCGTTGCCATCGCCTATAACACCGGTGGCTTCAATCCGAGGAAGGGGTTACAGCAGGGCCATTTCGATGGTAAGCACTTCTACGGCGAGAAGATCTTCGATTTCATCCGCCTGGCCCAGACGGTGGCCCTGCAAGGTAATACGCCAGAACTCATGGCACCGGCAGCCGGCCTGGCGTTGATGCCAGCGGCAAGCCCTGTGAGTGCGCAAGGTGAGTTCTTCAGGGTAGAGACGCGTGAGGGCATGCTTCGAGTACGCAGTGCGCCCAGCATCAGTGATCCTGCTCAGGCCAATGTCATCGGTCATTTGCCGGACGGGCATCCTGTGCGAGCGGTTACCGGCAAAGCCCAGAACGGCTTTCGTGAGATAGAAACGTCCTTGGCAGGTGCACTCTTGCGTGGCTTTGTATCGCAGACGTTTCTGCTTGCAGCGTCCGATGTTCAGGATATTCCTGTGCTGGTGCCTGCCGACTCGCCACCGGTCTCCGGCGTGGTGGCGGTTTCAATGCCGAGGAAGCCCGGGCGTGTGACCAAGCGCACGGACACGGCCGGTGCTCACTCCCTGAACGAATCTGGCCAGCCGACACGGCAAGGCACGACACCGGACGCTCTGCGGGCAGAGCTCGCTGCCATCATCCGGTGGCTGGCGGTGGACAACGCATCCCACAAGCGCTATCAGCCGCACAGTGGCCTGACGTTCTGCAACATCTACTGTCACGATTACTGCCGCCTGGCGGGTGTTTACCTGCCGCGTGTCTGGTGGACGTCCAGGGCCGCCATTGCGCTTGCCCAGGGCAAGCAGGTGGAACCCCTGATCGGTGACACGATCTTCGAAATGCGCGCCAACGATCTGTTTCGCTGGTTGCGCGAATTTGGCCCCGCCTTTGGCTGGCGCCAGACCGGGACGTTGAGCAAGCTTCAGCAAGTAGCCGACCAGGGCGGCATAGGCTTGATTGTGGCCAGGCGCAAGGAAGAGGGGAGGTCAGGGCATATTGTCATGGTCGTTCCCGAAACCCCTGAATTCAGTGCCAGTCGCAACTCAGCAGGTGAAGTGACTTCACCCCTGCAGAGCCAGGCTGGCGCCAGCAACTTCCGCTATGGCACCGGCAGGGCAAACTGGTGGAGGGGCGAGCAGTTCGCCGAGAGTGCATTCTGGGTACATGCCTGAATCACCCGAGGCTGGTAGTCGCCTGACCAGCCTCAAGTTTTACCTGGCGTTGACAGTGATGGGTGGATCAAGCCAGTGGGTCTTTCTCCGGTCTGTTTTCACTGGCTGCCAGTTGCGCCGTCAGTTTGGCCGAAAGTGCCGGTCCCTGAAGGTGCGCATTGAGTGTGGCCAGCGATTGCAGTTCGGTTTCTTTCTTCATCTGCTCAGCGATTTTTAGCTCGATTTTTTCCTGCTCTTCAGGCGGCAGGGCATCGAACTCTTCCTGGGTGATGCCCAGCTCATTGAGTAGTTTGAGTTTGATTTTCTCGGCCGGCGAGAGGGCCATGTAGTCGCGAAATTCCTGGGCCGCACTGCTGGCCTGGACATCGGATTTGGCCAGACTTGCCTGTTCGCGGCGACTGCTGTCCGGGTTTTGCAAGTGCACCTTGAGTTTGGCGAAGGCTTCTTCGCGCGCATCGTCGGCGTTCTGCTGGGCCGTGTTGCCGCGGCTTTGCTGTTGTGCCGCCGCGCCGCTGGTGGCAACCAGGGTGCGAAAGTGTGCCTGTTGCTCAGCACCTGCCTCGGCAGTGCTGCGCAGCGGATTGATTGCCGGCGGTTGCCAGCCCGTTGCATTGATGATGCTCACTCGATCGCTCTCCTTGATCAAATGCAGGAATACCATCGCGCAAGGGGCAAAACTTGTGCCAGCTGGCCAACAGCCCTTTAGGTTCTACGCTAAGAGTGGTTGGGGAGTTGTATGGTTGGGGCATCCACGGAGCCTGCTTGCCTTGAAGGGGAAATCCATTGCCGCCAGCGGCAAATCAAAGCGCAAGAGGGCTTCAAGGCAAGGCTGGGACGACGTCGTCGAGGACAAGGGAGAAAGTCCATGAGTCAAGCACCTGAATCGGCAGTACCGAAGGTTCCGTTCGTAGCGTTCGAGCACGCTCAACTGCAAACCCTGCTGGATCTGATCAGTGACGGCATCTGGGACTGGAATGCCAACACCGGTTATGTCTACCGCAACCCGGGTTGGTACGCGATGCTCGGCTATGCCCATCACTCGCTGGATAATTCGGTGTTCACCTGGGAAAGCGTCATCCATCCTGATGATTACCCACGGGTGATGGAGCACTTTGAGGCCTATATCACCCAGCGTGCAGAACAGTATCGGGTGCAGTACCGCTGCAAGTGCCAGGATGGCAGCTATCTGTGGATAGAAGACAGCGGGCAGATCATTGCGCGCAATCCGGATGGTTCCGTGGCGCGGATGCTTGGCGCCCATCGCAACATCGACGCCAGTAAGCGTCTGCTCGAGCAGTTGCAGCAGCAGAACCTGTCACTGGAGTCGTTGGTTGCCGAACGCACCCGTGAACTTTCATGGGTCAATCAGCAGTTGCAACGCCAGCTCGACGAGAATCGCGACCTGGCCGAGCGGGATGCCCTGACCCAGATCGCCAATCGCTATCGGCTGGAAAAAGCCTTGCAGCACGAGTGCGAGCGAGCCCGGCGTTTTCGCCAGCCGTTGGCGCTGGTCGTCATGGATCTGGACGACTTCAAGCGGATCAATGAGCGATACGGTCATGCGCGCGCAGACAGTGCCCTGATCGATCTGGTGGCGCGGGTCAGACGTTGTCTGCGCACTACGGATTTGCTGGCCCGCTCGGGTGGCGACGAGTTTGTCGCGGTCCTGGCTGACGCATCGCTTGACGATGCCCGCAGACTGACCACGACCATTCGCCAGGCGCTGGAGCAGGCACCCTCTATCGGCGAGTGCCAATTGACCATGAGCTATGGGGTCGTGCAGCGCCAGGAAGGCGAGGGCCAGGCGCAGCTGCTGGCGCGGGCTGATCAAGCGTTGTACCGGGCCAAGGCGGCTGGTAAAGACCAGGTGAGCGAGTAGCGAGCCTTGGGGCTCCTGTCGCCGGCTTCGCCAGCTCCCACAGATTCCGCGCCAACAGCGGGTGCTGGGGAGGCTGGCGATGGGGCACGCACTACCAGTGTTGCGCCAGGGGCATCGGTCCATCGTGGGCGGGGAACAACGGCAGAACCTCCTCGCCCAGCTCCTGGATGATGTCTTGCGCCGGACGTCGCGCCAGGTGGATGCCGAGCGCTGCGTGATTGACGCCGGCATCGCGCCACTCACCGAGCAGTTCAATCAAGCCTTTGCGCCCGGTCTTGAGTACGTAGCCACCGCGTAGCGCAGTGCGAGGACAGTTGGGGTCTTCGTCGAGGTCGATCCATTCGTTGGTGACGTGGGGACGAAAGCCCTGATCCGGGATGTGGTTGCGCCAGGCACGAACTTTTTCGGCAAGTTGGCGTGGGCCCATGATGGTCTGCGTCGAGTGCGGGTAGGTCAGCCAGCCATCGGCATGTTCGCCCAGCCACGGCATCGATTGGCGCGATGAGCCTGTAACCAGCAATGGAATATTGCCCGTGGCGGGTTTGGGCAGGAGCTGTGCGCCGCTCAGGTGGCCGAGGGGGGAAGCGATGGTCTTTTCTGTGCTTTGCAGCAGTTGGCGGAAGTAATCCACTGCGTCGGCAAAGCGTTCACCACGCTCACTGTGCTCCAGGCCGTAAGCCGGAAATTCGACGGGGCGGTCGCCGGAGGCGATACCCATGACCAGGCGGCCGCCGGACAGTTGATCGATAGTCGACGCCGCTTTGGCCAGGTCGATGGGATGGCGCAGGGAGAAAATCGCGCTGCCGGTGGCCAGGGCGATGCGCCGGGTTCTGGCTGCCAGGTACGCCAGGTAGGTGAAGGGGTCGAAGACTTGCCCGGCATCGCCGAAATACGGGTCGAACAGCGGGACGTCGCGTACCCAGGTGGCGGCGAACCCGAGGCGGTCGATTTCGCTGACAAGGTCGGTCTGTCCGGCGAGGATGCCCATGTCACCTTCATAGAAGCGCAGCGGCAGAAAAATGCCCAGCGTCAGTTGGCCTGCGGCGAACATCCGCTGATAGCCGGGGTGCGCGGCAAAGGCCGGCGCGCTGGCACCTCGGGTGGTTGCGGGGGCTGTGCGTATCACGCTGTCATTCATGTCGATACTCTTCTGTGCAAAGTGTCAGGGACCGGTTGCCGGTTGTGGCAGGCTGATGCCGCGTTGCACCGCAGGGCGCTGGTTGACACGGTCAAACCAGGCGCTCAGGTGGCCGAAGTTGTTGAAGTCGAAATCGATGAGGCGGGCGATGTGCATCCAGCCGAAGCTGGCAATGTCGGCAATGCTGTACTCGGCGCCGGCCAGCCAGTGGTTGTCCTTCAGCTGGTTGTCCAGGGTGGCGAAGGTCGCTTCGGTCAAGCCTCGATAGCGTTGGATAACGGCTTGGTTCGGAGTGCTTTCGAACAGTTCGTAATGCACCCGTTGGCCAAGCAGCGGGCCCATGCTCGAGGCGTGAAACATCAACCATTTGATCGCTGACCAGTGCATTGCCGGATCGCTCGGTAACAAGCGCCCGGTTTTCTCGGCCAGGTACAGCAGGATTGCCGCAGACTCGAATAGCGTGATGCCTGTCCCCTGGTCGACCAGAACCGGGATGCGGCCATGGGGGTTGAGTTGGAGAAATTCAGCTTGGCGATGTTCACCCTGATCGATATGCACATGCCTGAGCGAGTACGGTAATCCCAGTTCTTCCAGGGCGATGGTGATCTTGAAGCCGTTAGGTGAGCTATCGGTGTACAGGATCAAATCACGGGTCTTCATGTTCCACGGCCTACCTTAGATTAGCTGCTGTCTAGTTCCTGTCTCAGTTGCTATCCTAGTCAGGCACTGCTTGAATGAGAAACGATCAATTCTCAATTGTGGCGTTAGATTTTCTAAACTGAGGATGGACACATGGGCGCAGTCTTACCCTTGCTCGCACTGCGTGCCTTTACCGAAACCGGGCGCCTGGGAAGCCTGAAGGCTGCAGCGCAAAGCCTGGGGGTCACGCCGGGGGCGGTCAGTCAGCAGATACGCTTGCTTGAAGAGCGCATCGGTGTGGCGCTGTTCGTGCGTGGGCGCCATGGGGTCTACCTCACCGAGGCGGGCGCACGCGTGCACCCGGGGCTGTTGCGCGGCTTTGACCAGATCGAAAAGTCGCTGGCAACCCTGGAGTCGCTGGCGGTAGAAAAGACCCTCACCATCAGCACCGTTCCCTCCTTTGCGTCGGCATGGCTGGTGCCGAGAATCGGTCGCTTCAGCGAGCTGTATCCGCAGATCGAAGTGCGGGTGGAAGCGTCGTCGAAGATGGTCGACTTCACGCGCGACAGAATCGATGTAGCGCTGCGTCATGGCTTGGGCAGCTATCCGGGGCTGGAGTCGATCAGGCTGATGGCGCCGGTATTGTTGCCGGTTGCAAGCCCGGGGTTGCTCGGCAAAGGACCGCTGATACGTGAGCCGGCCGACTGCCTCAATTACCCCTTGCTGCAAGATGGCGATCGTGCCGACTGGGTGCTCTGGTTACAGGCCCATGGTGTGCAAGTGGGGGATGAAGGGCGGCGCGGGATGAGTTTTGAAGAGGATCTGCTGCTGTTGCGTGCGGCTGCGGCGGGGCAGGGTATTGCCCTGGTTCAGGATACCCATGTCCAGGAAGATATCGACTCCGGAAAATTGGTCGTGGCCCTCGACAAACCCTGGCCATCGCGCTTTGCCTATTACGTGGTCACACGCCCAGATGCCCTGCAGCGCCCTGAGGTGCAGGCGTTTGTTGACTGGGTGGTTGCCGAAGCCCAGGGCATGGCGGCTTTGCCTGGGATGTGAATGATAGAGCCGCCCCGGTGAGTAACCGGGGCGGCATTCAATCAATTACTGACAATAGCATGCTGTTTTCGCCGGGCATCCTCCCAGCCACCGCCCAGCGCCCGGATCAGGCGCACGGTTGAGCGCGCCTGATCGCCGTTGAGGCGGGCGCTCGCCAGTTGCTGGGCGAGCAGGGTACGGTCGGCGTCAATGGTATCGAGTTGGGTATGCGAGCCTTCGCGGTACTGCAGATGGGACAGTTGCGCTGCCCGCTCCGACGCTGACAGGGCGATCTGCTGTGCGTGACGTTGCTCGGCCATGATGCGCAATAGCGCAAGGTTGTCTTCGACCTCTGCGAATGCCCTGAGCACCACTTCTCGATAGCGCGCCACATCCTCCTCGTAGGCGGCACGTGAATATTCCACGCCCGCCTGGCGTCGTCCGCCATCGAACAGCGGCAAGGTCATGACGGCGCCTGCCAGCGGGCCAAGTAGAAAGGTCCGGCTCGACCACTCGAACAGATTACCCAGCTCACTGGATTCGAAACCGCCCGAGGCAGTCAATTCCAGCTTTGGGAAAAACGCAGCCTTGGCGATCCCTATACGCGCGTTGGCGGCTGCCATGGCGCGCTCTGCAGCGGCGATATCCGGCCTGCGTTCAAGTAACGAAGAAGGTAACCCCGCCGGGATCTGAATATCTTTTGCAGCAAGCAGTTGGGGTTCGAGGCTGAAGGCCGCCGGGGCAAGTCCCAGCAGGATCGCCAGGGCGTGTTCTGCCGAAGCGCGATTGCGCTCGATACCCATCGCCTCGGAGCGTGCGGCTTCAAGTTCACTGCGTGCGCGCACCAGGTCGAGTTCGCCGGCATCGCCGTTGTCGTGACGATGCTTGATCAGGCGATAGGTGTCGTTGCGCAATTCCAGGGTGCGCCGATAGACATACAGCTGGGAGTCCAGTTCGCGAATCAGGAAGTAATGTTCGGCCACATCGGCCTGCAGGGCCAACAGCACAGAACGATACAACGCGCCGCTTTTTTCCAGTTCGGCCGTGGCGGCCTCGACGTGCGCGTCGATCCTGCCGACCAGATCAACCTCATAGCTGATGCCCATCTCCGCGCGCCAGAGCGTGAACGTATTGGCCGGGCCGCCGTCGGGCAGGCCAAGTGAGGCGGCGGACTCGCGCTGGCGCGAAGGGCCGAATGCGGCATCGATGCGTGGCATTTTTTCTGCCCGGGCATCGCGTTGCAACGCGCGTGCTTGCTTGAGCCGGGCGGCGGCAGCCTGTAACCCGGGGTTGGCCAGCGCTGCCTGTTCTTCCAGCTGGTTGAGGCGCGGGTCATCAAACGCTCGCCACCACTGGCCGCGTAGCTGTGCTTCAGCCGGTTGCGCCGGTTTCCAGGCGCCCGCCTGGTTGGGTGGGAGTGCTGGGGCCTCCTTGTACATCCAGGTTCCGGGATCGTCGGGCAGCGTGTAATCGGGCGTGAGCGAGCAACCACTGAGTGCTGACAGGACGAAGGGCAAACCCAGGGTCAGCGCTATGCGCATGCTCGTGGGGGTGAGGGTATTTTTGCAGCGTGTCATTGGCAGTCCTTTTCGCTGAGCGTTCCTGAATGTGAAGGTCAGAGGTGGTCAGGGGTTGCGTGCAGCGCGTGGTCGCTAGCCGCTGATGGTTCGTCTGCCAATTGCCGGCCAAAGCGCGCATACACCGCTGGCAGGACCAACAAGGTGAACGCAGTGCCGACCATCAGGCCCGCCACCAGTACCACCGCGATCGAGCGCTGACTGCCGGCGCCTGCACCGCTGGCGAACAGCAGCGGTAGCAAGCCGCCAATCATCGCCGCAGTGGTCATCAGGATCGGGCGGATACGGGTGAGGGCTGCGGCCCGTACGGCCTCGACCCTGTCCAGGTTGAGGTTGCGTTGTGCGGCATTGGCGAACTCGACGATCAGGATCCCGTGCTTGGCGATCAGGCCGATGAGTGTTACCAACCCGATCTGGGTGTAGATGTTCAGCGTCGCGATGCCGAAGAACATCGCGGTCAGCGCCCCGCAGGCTGCCAGCGGGACAGTGGTGAGGATCAGCAGCGGGTCGCGAACGCTTTCAAACTGTGCGGCCAGTACCAGGAAAATGAAGGCCAGGGCGAAGGCGAAGGTGATTGCAAAGCCCCCTTGTTCTTGCAGGTACTGGCGCGATTCACCGAGGAAGTCATGCTGGTAGTCTGCCGGTAGCTGTGCGGCTTGTTGCTGCAGGAAGGCCACGGCCTGACCGAGGGTGACGTTGGGCGCCGGGATCGCCACAAGGGTCGAACTGTTGAGCTGATTGAACTGGGTCAAGGCGTTGGCTTCGACCCCGCGTTCCAGGCTAATCACTGTCGAGAGCGGCACTTGCCCGCCACTGGCGCTGCGGATGTAGTAGCTTTCGAGAAATTCTGCGCTCAGGCGCTGGTCTCGCGGTGCCTGGGGGATGACATCATAGGAGCGACCCTGGGCGCCGAAGCGGTTGACATAGGACTCGCCCACCAGGCGGGCAAAAGTATCGCCGATTTCCTTCATGTCCAGGCCCAGGTCATGCGCTTTGGAGCGGTCGACACGCACCAGTACGGTGGGGTTGGTAAAGGTCAGGTCGGAGTCGACGAAGGCGAACAGTCCGCTGTTACGTGCCGCGGCTTTGACCTTTTCCATGTTTTCGTAGACGTCCTCATGTCTGGCAGCAGAGGTCACCACCAACTGCACCGGAAAGCCACCCACCGACCCTGGCAGAGGTGCAGGCAGAAAAGCCGAGCCGGCAATGCCTGCCACCGAGGCCAGATTGCCCTGCAGTTCGGCCATGATCTCTTCGGCCGAGCGCTCGCGCTCATTCCAGGGCTTGAGCATGACTCCGGCCCAGCCCTTGTTCAGCGAAGCGCCGACGCCTGCCACCATATACACCGTGCCGGTCTCTGGAATTGCCAGCAAGGTTGTCTCGACACGCTTGGCCTGCGCTTCCAGGAACTCCAGGCTGCTGGCTTGTGGCGCTTTCATGTCGACAACGATTTCGCCCTGGTCCTCGGCTGGCGCCAGTTCGGACTGCAGACCATTGAACAGCACGGGCAGACTTGCCATGGCCCCCAGGCCAATCACCAGCGCCAGACGAACATCTTTGAGTACCTTGCCCAGCACGCTGTCATAGGCATCGACCACCCGCTTGGTGGCGGACTCGACGCCGCGTGCAAAGCGGCTGGGTGAGCCGTGCTTGAGCAGCCTGGCAGCCACTGTGGGTGAGACGGTGAGGGCGACGATTGCCGAGACGGCGACGGCGGCCGCCAGGGTAAAGGCAAACTCGCTGAACAAAGCGCCGGTCAGTCCGCCAATCAGCCCCAGCGGCGCATACACCGCAACCAAGGTGGCTGCCATGGTAAGCACCGGGCCGGCAATTTCCCGGGCGCCGTTCTTGGCCGCCTGTAAAGATGATTCGCCTTCTTCCATGCGTCGATGGACGTTCTCCACCACCACAATCGCATCATCGACCACCAGGCCGATGGCTAAAACCATGGCCAGCAGTGTCAGCAGGTTGAGGCTGAAGCCCAGGGCGAGCATGATCGCCGCAGCACCGAGCAGCGACAGTGGGATGCTCAGTACCGGTACAGCGACGGCGCGCATGGAGCCGAGGAAGAGGAAAATCACCAGCACCACTTCCAGGCCGGCGATCACGAACTTGACCAGTACGTTGTCAATCGCGGCATCGATGAACACCGTGACATCGTAAGGGATCGCCATCTTTACCCCGGGTGGCAGGTTCAGTTTGTCGAGGGCCAGCCTGGCCTGGCGTGAAATGGTCAGCGGGTTTCCGCCTGGCGTTGCCATCACTTCAAGGTAAACCGCGGCCTCACCGTTCATCCCGGTGATCTGGTCGCGGCTTTGGGTGCCGATTTCAACCGTGGCAATGTCTTCGAGGCGCACCAGGCTTTCGCCCTTTTTCACTACCAGACGTTTGAAGCCTTCGACCGTATTGAGGTTGGTGTCGATACGGACGTTGGCAACCACCAGGGCGCCTTTGATCTGACCGGGTGCTGCCTGGTAGTTGTTGTCTTCGATGGCCCGATCAACATCGGCAGCAGTAATGCCGTGCGCTGCCATGCGCAGCGGGTCGAGCCAGATGCGCATCGACAGGTTCTGTCCGCCCAGTACGTTGACGGCCGCCACACCTTCGACGGTGGTCAGCATGGGGCGGGCGACGCGCATCAGGTAGTCGGTGATGCCGGTCAACGGCTCGCCTTGTTCAGGGCTGAAACCGGCATAGATGACCCCGATCGCGCCGGGTGCCTGACGCACCACTACCGGGTCGTAGGCTTCTTCGGGAAGCAGGTAGCGCACCTCGTTGACCTTGGCCAGTACTTCGGTAAGGGCTGCATCGGAGTTGGCGTTCAGGCGCAGGTAGGCAGTGATTGTGCTCAACCCCTGTTCCGAGGACGAGCTCAAGTACTCGACGCCCTGGGTGGTGGCGACCGCCTGGGCCAGGGTGGTGGTGACAAAGCCTTGCATCAGCTCGGCCGGTGCGCCCGGGTACTCGGTGGTGACAGTGATCACGGCGCTTTCGATCTTGGGGTATTGGCGCAGGGGCAGGTCCATCAACGCGCGAATGCCCACTAGGGCGATCAGCAAGGCGAAGGCCAGCGTCAGCACCGGACGGCGAATGAAAATGTCGGTGAAAGCCATGGCGGTCTATTCCTTTTTACCGGTGTAGGAGCCGACAGTTTCGCTCCCGGGGGCGAGTGCCTCGGTTTGCCGAGGTGCTACCAGGACGCCGTCCTGCAGGTTGATCTGACCGGCGACGACCACCAGATCGCCTTCGTTCAGGGTGTTGCCCAGTACTTCGGTACGACCCTCCGATTGCGCACCGGTACGCACGGAAACCAGTTGTGCGCGCAGTGCTCCCTGGCTTTCTCGCAGGGCATAGATGCGCTCGCCGCTCAGTGACGACTCCAGGGCTACGGTAGGAATGGTGGCGACCGCAGGTCCGGGTGTCAGTTCGAGTACGACGTGGGCAAACTTCCCGGGCCACAAGGCGTCTTGCGTGTCTATGCGCAAGGTGGCTCGCACGCGGATGGCGTGATTTTCCTTGTCTACCTGCGGATCGATTGCAGTGATTTGTCCGTTGATGATCCCGGCGCTGTCGCCATCGCCTTTGACCCGTACCTGCAGGCCGGTCTTCAGTACTGCGCGATTGCGCTCGGGGACGGTGAAGTCGATGTGCAGCACGCGGTTGTCGGTCAGGGTGGCGATCGGCGTACCGGCTTCTACGTACTGGCCGAGGTTGATGCGTCGGAGGCCAAGCTCACCGGCGAACGGGGCACGGACCAGGCGCTGGGAGATGTCTTCCTGAGCTTGGGCAACCAGTGCGTGGGCTTCATCATAGGCGGCTACGTGCTGTTCGTAGTCGGCGTTGGACATGGTCTGGCCGCGCAAGCGCTTGGCTCGTTCCAAATGGGTCTGGGCCAGGCGTAAAGCGACCTGGCGACGTTCCAGCTCACTGCGCAGCGGGCCGTCGTTCAGTTGCACCAGAGGGGTGCCGGCGTTGATGGCCTGGCCGCTGGTGAAATGCACTTTGGTGATGCGCCCGGCCACTTCGGCAGCCACCAGTACCTGCTGATCGGCGACCACTGTACCGATGGCCTTGATTGTGGCCGGCAGCACCTCGTTGCGCACTCGGGCGACTTCCACCGAAACAGGATCGGCTTCGCCGGCCGCCAGCGCGGTCTGTTCAGCGGCCTGTTTGCGATGGCTGTCATAGAAGTAAAGGCCGGCAATGCCGCAGAGCAGGGCAAGGGCTGTCAGTGTCAACGGCCTAGTGAAGGCGTGGTTCATGGTGTTCCCCGGCAGAAAGGTGAGATTGGCTAAAGTCACTCAGGTTGTGTGGCCTGGATGTTATTCAGCTTTCTGCTTAAGGAGAAACGATCATCTCTGATGGTAAGGGATAGATTTTCTAAACTATCTCTTTGACTTGTAGCTTTTGTGCGGATTAGTCGAACAAGCAAAAAAATACCCGCTGCACGTGTGCGCAGCGGGTCAAATCGGCCGTAGCCGCTTCAGTGTTCTACAGGTGCAGGGCGTGACCGAGTGCCCGCAGTGCCGCTTCCTGGACCGCTTCGCCGAGGGTCGGGTGGGCATGGATGGTGCCCGCCACATCTTCCAGGCGGGCGCCCATTTCCAGGGATTGGGCAAAGGCCGTCGACAGTTCCGAGACGCCGACGCCGACCGCTTGCCAGCCAAGAATCAGATGGTTGTCGCGACGCGCGACCACGCGCACGAAGCCGCTTTTTGATTCCAGGGTCATGGCCCGGCCGTTGGCTGCGAAGGGGAACTGCGCAACGATGCAGGCCAGTCCTTCCTGTTCGGCGTTTTCCGGGGTCTTGCCGACCACCACCAGTTCCGGGTCGGTGAAACACACTGCGGCAATCGCGGTGGGCTCGAAGCGACGGGTTTTGCCGGCAATGATTTCCGCGACCATTTCGCCCTGGGCCATGGCCCGGTGGGCGAGCATCGGTTCACCGCTGAGGTCGCCGATAGCCCAGACGTTACGCATGCTGGTCTGGCAGCGTTCGTCGATGGCGATGGCCGAGCCGTTCATTTTCAGCGCCAGGCTTTCCAGGTTGAAACCCTGGGTACGTGGCTTGCGCCCTACGGCCACCAACACCTGGTCAGTGTCTAGCTGCAGCAACTCGCCCGCCGGAGTGCGTACTTGCAGGCGCTGACTGTCGGCATCGAAACCTTCGACGCTGTGCTTCAGGTAGAGGGTGATGCCAAGCTTTTTGATCGACTCGGCTACCGGGGCCGTCAGCTCGCTGTCGTAGGTCGGCAGAATGCGCTCACGGGCCTCGACCACACTGACCTGGACGCCGAGTTTGCGATAGGCAATACCCAGTTCCAGGCCGATGTAGCCACCGCCAACCACGGTCAGGTGCTTGGGCAAGGTTTTGGGTGCCAGCGCTTCGGTGGAAGAGATGACTGCGCCGCCCAGTGGCAGCATCGGCAATTCGACGCTGCTGGAGCCGGTGGCCAGCAGCAGGTGCTCGCACTGGATGCGCTGGCCATCGACTTCGACGCTCTTGCCGTCGAGGATTTTTGCCCAGCCGTGGATCACTTTGACCCCATGCTTCTTCAGCAGGGCGGCGACACCGCTGGTGAGTCGATCAACGATGCCGTCTTTCCACGCCACGCTCTGGGTGATGTCCAGGCTCGGAGGGGAAACCTTGATGCCCAGATTCGACTGCTGGCTGTGCTGCTGGGTCTGGTGGAACTGTTCAGCGACGTGGATCAGCGCCTTGGAGGGAATGCAGCCGATGTTCAGGCAGGTTCCGCCCAGGGCCTGGCCTTCGATCAGAATGGTCGGGATGCCCAGTTGCCCGGCACGAATGGCCGCGACATAACCGCCAGGGCCGCCACCGATGATCAGCAGGGTGGTGTTTTGAGTCTGTTGCATGGTCACTCCACAAACAGGCTGGCAGGTTGTTCGAGCAGGCCGCGGATGGCCTGGATGAAGAGTGCCGCGTCCATGCCGTCGACTACGCGGTGATCGAACGAGCTGGAGAGGTTCATCATCTTGCGAATAACGATCTGGCCGTTGATCACCATCGGCCGCTCGACCATGCGGTTGACACCGACGATGGCCACTTCCGGGGTGTTGACCACCGGCGTGGAGACGATGCCGCCCAACGCACCGAGGCTGGTCAGGGTGATGGTCGAACCGCTCAGTTCTTCGCGGCTGGCCTTGTTGCCGCGTGCAGCATTGGCCAGGCGCATGATCTCGCCTGCGTTGCTCCACAGGCTGCCGGCTTCGGCATGGCGCAGCACCGGTACCATCAAACCGTTGTCGCCCTGGGTGGCGATGCCGACATGCACCGCACCGTGGCGGGTGATGACCTGGGCTTCGTCGTCGTAGGTGGCGTTGATCTGCGGGAACTGGCGCAAGGCCACAACCATGGCGCGGACCAGGAACGGCAACAAGGTCAGCTTGCCGCGGCTCTCGCCCCATTGTTTGTTCAGGTGAACGCGCAGCTCTTCCAGGGCCGTGACGTCGATTTCTTCGACATAGCTGAAGTGCGCGACGCGGCGCTTGGCGTCCTGCATGCGCTGGGCGATTTTGCGGCGCAGGCCGATGACCGGGATCTGCTCGCTGTCGCTGCGCTTGGCGTAGCCGCCGGGTGTGTTTTGCGTGCTAATTGTCGGCTGGGTGAGGAAGGCATCCAGGTCTTCGTGCAGGATGCGCCCGACCGGGCCACTGCCATGTACGTAACGCAGCTCGATACCGGCATCCAGGGCACGTTTGCGCACGGCCGGGGAGGCCAGTGGGCGTTCGTTGGCTTCGCGCGGGATGATTGGCGCGGCCTGGTGTGCGGAAGGTGCAGGTGCCGTAGGGGCTGCTACAGGTTCAGCTGGCTTGGTTGCAGGTGCAGGTGCAGGTGCAGGTGCATTGACCGTGCTGGCCTCTTCGCGGGGCAAGCCCGCTCCCACAGCTGCAGCTGTGCTGGCGCTTTCCTGCAGGTTGCCCGCGCCTTCGACTTCGATGCGGATCAGCTCGCTGCCCACCGCCATGACTTCACCGGGTTGCCCGCCCAGCGCCAGGACTTTACCGCTCACTGGCGAGGGGATTTCCACGGTGGCTTTGTCGGTCATGACATCGGCCACGACCTGGTCTTCGGTGACGGTGTCGCCGACTTTGACGAACCATTCCACCAGTTCAACTTGTGCGATGCCTTCACCGATATCCGGCATCTTGATGACGTGCGTGCCCATTCAGACCTCCATGACCCGTTTCAATGCCGCGCCCACTCGTGAAGGGCCGGGGAAATACGCCCATTCCTGCGCGTGCGGGTAGGGGGTGTCCCAACCGGTGACGCGTTCGATCGGGGCTTCGAGGTGATGGAAGCAGTGTTCCTGGACCAGCGCGATCAGCTCGGCACCGAAACCGCAGGTGCGCGTGGCTTCGTGGACAACCACGCAGCGGCCGGTCTTTTTCACCGAGGCGACGATGGTTTCCAGGTCCAGTGGCCACAGGCTGCGCAGGTCGATGACTTCAGCATCGACACCGGTTTCCTCGGCGGCCACTTGCGACACGTATACCGTGGTGCCGTAGGTGAGTACGGTCACGTCATTGCCAGGGCGGGTGATGGCGGCCTTGTCCAGTGGCACGGTGTAGTAGCCATCGGGGACGGCGGCTGCCGGGTGTTTCGACCAAGGGGTTACCGGGCGGTCGTGGTGGCCGTCGAACGGGCCGTTGTACAGGCGTTTTGGCTCAAGGAAGATCACCGGGTCGTCGTTCTCGATCGAGGCGATCAGCAAGCCCTTGGCGTCATAGGGGTTGGACGGCATAACAGTGCGCAGGCCGCAGACCTGGGTAAACATCGCCTCAGGGCTCTGACTGTGGGTCTGGCCACCGTAGATGCCGCCGCCGCAAGGCATGCGCAGGGTCAGCGGGGCGACGAACTCACCGGCAGAGCGATAACGCAGGCGCGCCATCTCGGAGACGATCTGGTCGGAGGCCGGGTAGAAGTAGTCGGCGAACTGAATCTCGACCACCGGACGCAGACCGTAGGCACCCATGCCGACCGCGGTACCGACGATGCCGCTTTCGGAGATCGGTGCATCGAAGACCCGCGATTTGCCGTACTTGGTCTGCAGGCCTTCGGTGCAGCGGAACACGCCGCCAAAGTAGCCAACGTCCTGGCCATAGACGACCACGTTGTCATCGCGCTCAAGCATGATGTCCATGGCCGAGCGCAGGGCCTGGATCATGGTCATGGTAGTAGTCGCCATGGCGGTTTCCAACTGGATAGTGGTGTTGTGATCGTTCATGTCAGATCCCCAGTTCCTGGCGCTGCCGGCGCAGGTGCTCCGGCATCTCCTTGTAGACGTCTTCGAACATGGAGGCAGGGCTTGGCATCTGGCCACCGGCGAGGGTGCCGTACTGCTCGGCTTCTTTCTGCGCCTTGATGATCTCGGCCTCGAGCTCGGCGGTGACCGCCTGGTGCTCTTCCTCGGACCAGTGACCGATGGCGATCAGATGCTGCTTGAGTCGCGTGATCGGATCGCCCAGCGGGAAGTGGCTCCAGTCGTCGGCCGGGCGGTACTTGGACGGATCGTCCGAGGTCGAGTGTGGGCCGGCACGGTAGGTGACCCACTCGATCAGGCTCGGGCCCAGGCCGCGGCGGGCGCGTTCGGCAGCCCAGCGCGAGGCGGCGTAGACGGCGATGAAGTCGTTGCCGTCGACCCGCAGCGAAGCGATGCCGCAACCGACGCCGCGACCGGCGAAGGTGGTCGATTCACCGCCAGCGATGGCCTGGAAGGTGGAGATCGCCCACTGGTTGTTGACCACGTTGAGGATCACCGGTGCGCGGTACACGTGGGCGAAGGTCAGCGCGGTGTGGAAGTCGGATTCAGCCGTGGCGCCGTCGCCGATCCAGGCCGAGGCGATCTTGGTATCGCCTTTGATTGCCGAGGCCATGGCCCAGCCGACCGCCTGCACGAACTGGGTCGCGAGGTTGCCGCTGATAGTGAAGAAGCCGGCTTCACGTACCGAGTACATGATCGGCAACTGACGGCCTTTGAGCGGATCTTTTTCGTTGGACAGCAACTGGCAGATCATCTCTACCAGCGACACGTCGCGGGCCATGAGAATGCTCTGCTGGCGGTAGGTCGGGAAGCACATGTCGCTGCGGTTCAGGGCCATGGCCTGGCCGCTACCGATGGCTTCCTCGCCCAGGCTTTGCATATAGAAGGACATCTTCTTCTGGCGCTGGGCGACCACCATGCGGCTGTCGAACAGCCGGGTCTTGAGCATGGTGCGCATGCCTTGGCGCAAGACGTCGGGGCCGATGTCCTCGGCCCACGGGCCCAGGGCATTGCCTTTGTCGTCCAGCACCCGGATCAGGCTATAGGCGATATCCGCGGTATCGGCGGCTTCTACATCGACGGGAGGTTTACGGACCTTGCCGGCATCGTTCAGACGCAGGTAGGAAAAATCAGTCTGGCAGCCTGGCCGGCCGGTAGGCTCGGGCACATGCAGACGCAGGGGGGCGTACTCGTTCATGCTTTTTTACGCTCGCTCTGTCTTGTGTTTTTGTTGAGCTTTGAAGCGGTCGCTGCTGACACCCCGGCTTGTGACTAGGGAGTCAGTCTTGTCCTACATGATATTCGGGCGCCTGAAGAATATTTCTCTCAAGTTCATTGCCTTTGTTCTGGCTTGCGGATAAACATTCTTTATAAAGACAAAAAACAGGTGAAATTCTCTCATGCGTAAACTGGATCGCACGGACATCGGCATTCTCAACAGCCTTCAGGAAAACGCGCGGATCACCAACGCCGAGCTGGCCCGCTCGGTAAACCTGTCGCCGACACCCTGCTTCAACCGGGTCAAGGCCATGGAAGAGCTGGGCGTGATTCGTCAGCAGGTGACTTTGCTGGCCCCTGAGGTACTCGGGCTGGACGTCAATGTGTTCATTCATGTCAGCCTCGAAAAGCAGGTGGAACAATCGCTGCACCGCTTCGAAGAAGAAATCGCCGAACGCCCGGAAGTCATGGAGTGCTACCTGATGACCGGCGATCCGGATTACCTGTTGCGCGTGCTGCTGCCGAGCATCCAGGCGCTGGAGCGTTTTCTCGACTACCTGACGCGCTTGCCCGGAGTGGCCAATATCCGCTCGAGCTTCGCCTTGAAGCAGGTGCGCTACAAGACCGCGTTGCCGTTGCCGGCTAATGGCATGATCTTGCCTGGGTGACTACATGAAGCATCACGGGGCAAGCCCGCTCCCACCGGGACAGTGAACAACCTGTGGGAGCGGGCTTGCCCCGCGATGAAGTCTGTAGAAAATTTCGATCACTCCCGCGTCTGAATGCTTGAAATTCCGAACGCCTGGTGCCTATGTTGTAGCTGTCGCCGTTCACGGCATGCGAAAACAACAAGGATAGCGTCATGACAACCAGTGGCCAGTGTTCTCTCGCGGAGCGATTGACGGGCATTGATGAGATCGAGTGCGTTACGCCAGACCTCAATGGTGTACCGCGCGGCAAGGTAATGACTGCCGAGGGATTCCTCGAAGGCCGCCGTTTGCAGATGGCCCGTGGGGTATTGCTGCAGTGCATCATGGGCGGCTATCCGCCCGCGCGTTTCTACGGCAGTGACGATGGCGACCTGGCGCTGGTGCCTGACACCCTGCAAATCCACCGTCTGCCCTGGAGCGACGAACCCCGCGCCCTGGCGATCTGTGATGCGCTCGAACTGAGCGGCGCAAGCTCCGGTCTGTCGACCCGCGGCCTGCTCAAGGCAGTGATCGCCCGTTACGCCGCGCGCGGCCTGGCGCCGGTGGTAGCGACCGAGCTCGAGTTCTTTGTCTTCGCCCCGAATGTCGATCCGCACCAGCCGTTCCTGCCGCCGGTGGGTAAGGATGGTCGTCGCGAAGAAGGCCACTCGGCATTCAGCGTCAGCTCCAACAATGGCCTGCGGCCGTTCTTCAGCGAGGTCTATCGCTGCATGGAGGCCTTGGGCTTGCCGCGCGATACTTTCATGCATGAAATGGGCGTCAGCCAGTTCGAGATCAACCTGCTGCATGGCGATCCATTACTGCTGGCCGACCAGACCCTGCTGTTCAAACACCTGCTCAAAGAAGTTGCGCTCAAGCATGGCCTGACTGTGGTGTGCATGGCCAAACCGCTGGCGCACACGCCGGGCAGCTCCATGCATATTCACCAGAGTCTGGTCGAGATTGGCAGCGGTCGTAATGTGTTCAGCGACGCCGACGGCAAGCCGACGGCGACCTTCCATCATTTCATCGGCGGGTTGCAGGCGTGCATGGCCGACTTCACCGCGTTGTTTGCGCCGAACGTCAATTCCTACCAGCGCCTCTGTCATCCTTATGCCTCGCCCAACAATGCCTGTTGGTCAGAGGACAATCGCGCGGCCGGCCTGCGCATCCCGGCCAGCGCGCCGGTGGCGCGGCGGGTCGAGAACCGTTTGCCGGGGGCCGACACCAACCCCTACCTGGCGATTGCCGCCAGCCTTGCCGCCGGCTTGCATGGCATTGAGCAGCAACTTGAGCCGACTGCGGCGATCCAGGGCGAGTTCGAGGTACCGGATCATTTGAGCCTGCCTTGTACCTTGCATGCGGCGCTTGAGCGTCTGAAGCGTAGCGAGCTGGCGCGGGAGCTGTTCGGCAAGGAATTCATCGACGGCTACATCGCTACCAAGACGATGGAGTTGACCAGTTTCTTTGATGAAATCACCCCGTGGGAGCGTCGTGTACTGGCGGCTCAGGCGTAGTCTTTTTTTACGCCCCGGCGCTGCAGTGGCGTTTTTTTCACTTATGCTTTCAAGCAGTTTTTCCACCTGCTCAAGGGGCCGTTCGGGACGCTGATGCGACAGATCTGGAAGTCTTTTCGCGCACTGTATTTTGCTGCGCTGATGATGTTGATTGGCTCCGGCTTGTTGAGTACCTACCTGGCCTTGCGCCTGGCTGCCGATCATGTCGACAGCCTCTGGGTCGGTGCGCTGATGGCGGCCAATTACTTTGGCCTGGCGCTGGGCGGCAAGATCGGCCACCGCCTGATCGCCCGGGTCGGACATATCCGGGCGTATGCCACCTGTGCCGGTATCGTCGGTGCGGCGGTGCTCGGGCACGGTCTGGTGAGTTGGCTGCCGGCCTGGGTGGGGCTGCGGGTGATCGTCGGTCTGGGGATGATGTGCCAGTACATGGTCATCGAGAGCTGGCTCAACGAGCAGGCTGATGCCAAGCAGCGCGGTGCGGTGTTCAGCGGCTATATGATTGCCTCCTACCTGGGGCTGGTGCTGGGTCAGTTGATACTGGTCGCGCATCCGCAACTGGGGCCGGAGCTGTTGATGCTGGTGGCCATGTGTTTTGCCTTGTGCCTGGTGCCCGTGGCGATGACTCGGCGCATTCACCCGGCGCCGTTGCGTCCGGCGCCGATGGAGCCGCGTTTCTTTATCACGCGCGTGCCGCAGTCGTTGAGTACGGTGCTGGGGTCCGGGCTGATCGTCGGCTCGTTCTACGGTCTGGCGCCGCTGTATGCGGCCAAGCAAGGGCTGAGCACCGAGTACATCGGTCTGTTCATGGGCTGCTGTATTTTCGCCGGTCTGCTGGTGCAGTGGCCGCTGGGCTGGCTGTCGGATCGCTATGATCGCGCGGTATTGATCCGCAGCGTGGCGGTGGGTCTGGCCATTGCCGCGTTGCCCTTGGCGATCCTGCCGACGGTGCCGCTGCTTGTGCTGTTCATTGCCGGCTTTGTCGTGTCGTTGCTGCAGTTCTGTCTGTACCCCTTGGCGGTGGCATTCTCCAACGACCACGTGGAAAGCGAGCGCCGGGTTTCGTTGACCGCCATGTTGTTGGTGACTTATGGCGTGGGCGCCAGTATCGGACCGCTGGCGGCAGGGGTGCTGATGAAGGTGCTCGGCCACCAGATGCTTTATGCCTTCTTTGTGTTCTTTGCCCTGGTGCTGGTCTGGCGGATTCGTCCGAAGGCGGTCACCGGGCTGCACCAGGTCGACGATGCGCCACTCAATCACGTGGCCATGCCGGCGGCGGGTTCGCCGCTGTCGGCAGCGCTCGACCCGCGGGTTGATGAGCAAGTCGTGCAGGATCAGATGCAGGCGCCGGTAGCGGCTGAGGATACTGAAGAGGAAGAAGAGGGTGATGCTGGTGAGGCGGGGGAGAAGCCGGCGTCGGTGTGAACGTCATAGCGGGGCAAGCCCGCTCCCACAGTGCTTGTGGGAGCGGGCTTGCCCCGCGATGTGTTGAAACTTAGTAGTCGTCTTTATCGAAGCGCCGCGCTTCACGCTGCAACTGGTAGACGAAGGTTTCGATCTTGCGCTGCATCTGACCGTTCAGGTTATGAAAGCGCACGCCTGCGAAGGTGGCGTTGAGGCGCTCTTCAAAATGCAGGTGGCGAAGCTCCACCTCAACCTGCGACAAGCCCAGCGGAGCGCCCGAGGCGAACTTCTCGTATACCTGACCCAGCTGCAGACGTTCCTCGACATTGCCTTCGAAGCGCAGCTTGCAGCCCGTGGCGGAGATGTCCAGCAGCTTGCCGCGCAGTTCGCCATTGCCCTTGAGCTTGTCGCCGTCGAGCTTGATGTCGACCAGTTGCGACAGCTTCAGTGCGGCGCGAAACGCATTGCGACGCTGGTGGTAGGCCACTTCGGTCGGCAGTACGCCGCGATAGCAACGATGGCCGTCCACTTCGCTGATGCTCATCGGGGTGTTGCATTCCCAGGCGATACGCACGCCATCATGAAAACCCTCGACGCGGAACGGCTCGCCATTTTCAAGGTAGCGCTCACCGTCACGGGGGATCATTTCATCAAACGCCAGGCGATTGCTTTCGCGGTCGACCTCGACCACGTAGCTCTGGAAGCGCTGGCTGCGTTCGTGGAAGGTGATGATCAGTGGGTCATGGCTCTCTTGCAGCGACCGCAAGTTGGCGGCAATTTCCAAAGGGGTAGTGAGCACCTTCGGAGGCTGCGGAGCTTCTGCTTCATTGAACACGGGTAGTCAATCTCCAGGCATAAACGACACACGCAAGTAACGGCATTTTGCCAGTATGTTCCGTGCCTTGATACAGGCAATCAAGCCTGGCTGAGCGCCCGTGGCTTGGCAAGGGGTGAGGTTGATCCACGAGCGTCGTAGAGTGACGGTGATTCGCCACCCATGAGGATTTTGATCTGATTGGCTGTGGTGCTTTGCTGAAGCTGGATCGCGCGGCCATTACGCTCGTTGACCGCCTGGCAGTCGGCAAGCAGTTTGCCCAGGATATCCAGCTGCTGCAGGAGCAATTCGCCTAGTTGCGATTGGTCGGCCAGTTGCTGGACGCCTTCGCGGTCCTGGCTCAGGCCAAGGCTTGCGAGCAGTTCACTGCGCCGCCGACCTTGCTGATCGAGAAGAATTACCAGCGACTGCTTGCGCGCCAGGATGTCTTCCAGCAGCGGCATGTCACGACCGTGCAGGGCAGTCGCCTCGGTCTGCAGCAATTCCAGCAATTGTTGCGCTGGCGCAAAGTCGTCTTCGATCAATTTCAGCAAGGTGGTGTCGTGCATGGCTGGCTCTTTGGTTCAAGCGTCCTGAAGTCAGCGCGCCAGAGGCTAGCGCTGGGCTTCGAAATTAAGCAGTTTGCTGGCGACACGGTTGGCGTCGACCTGGTAGCTACCGTCGGCGATAGCCTGTTTCAACTCCGCCACCCGGGCGCTGTTGACAATAGGCTGGTCGCGCAGCTTGTCGCTGACCTTTTGCAACTGCTGGGCCTCGTGGCTCAGGTGTACAGCTTCGCCGCTGGCGCCGCCCTGGACGACGCTGTCGGCCTTGGCTGCGGTCTTGCTGGTGGCGCTTTCCTGGCTGTTGCCAGTGCGCACGCCGGCAACCGACGGAGAATTATTCAAACGACTGAAGTCGATGACCATGATCAGAAAACCTCTGGGGATATGGACGCTTGCCTTGCTTTCGGCCAATCCTGAAAAAACTTTAGGGCGCAATTGATCTACAGCATGCGCGGCACGTTTCGGGCGTCCAATGGGACACAGTTTAGGAAAAGCAGTTCCTGATCGCCAGAGTTCTTCGTTGATTACTCGCTTACATGGCCACTTCAACCTGGCCCGGCCCGGTTACCCTGGCCTTGACCACCCGTTTGGAATTGAGATTGCGCACCCGGATCTGCTCGCTCTGGCCGCCTTTGCTCAGGGCTTCGCCCGGCATGCGGACGCTGAGGGTGCCGCTGCGGGCGGTAATGACCACCTGATCACCTTTGCGCACCACTTCGGCCTGTTCCAGGTGTTGGGGTGTCAGCACCTGGTCCATGACCGTTGGTCGGATAACCTTGAGCCCGACAGCCTGGTCCAGGCTGCTCAGGAAACCCTGGTTGAGCAGCCCTACGTCGCGCTCGCGCAGGGTGACGTCCTGCTCGCCGACAACACTTTCACGTTTGAGCGGGCGAACCACGGTCACGACGCTGCGAAAAAGACGTACCTGGGCGGGCACAAACACCGTCCAAGGAGAGCTGCCGTTGCAGCGAACCCTGATCGTTACGCGGCCGATTGGCTGTGCCGGGCTTTCCAGGTTGGCGTCCAGTTGCCTGTCACACAGCGGCATGCGCAGGCGCGGGTCGAGGGTGTTGACCTGGATTTCGTAGCGTCCCTCGGTCTGGCTGCTGGCCAGGTAGTCTTCCACGGTGAATTCAAGAAACCCCTGGGTGACGCCGATAAGCTGTTCAGGCAAGGTGAAAGCGTCAGCCAACGGGCGAGCCCCGGGTACCAGCAGGCACAGCGCGGCAAAATAGCTGGGCAGCGGGCGGGTCAGGCGGCGGAAAAATGTCGTTTTCATGTTCATACGATTAAAAAAAGCAAAGCGCGTGCCGAGACTGGGTACGAAGTTCGAAGCGTTTGGTGAAGGAGTCTGGCATGGCTGGTGTAATGGATTCGGTGAACCAGCGCACGCAACTGGTGGGGCAGAATCGCCTGGAGCTGCTGCTGTTTCGTCTGAATGGCGAGCAGCTCTACGGGATCAACGTGTTCAAGGTGCGGGAGGTATTGCAATGCCCACCCCTGACCGTGCTGCCCAAGTCCAATCCGGTAGTGCGCGGTGTCGCGAATATTCGTGGGGCAACCATCCCGATCCTCGATCTGGCGATGGCGACCGGTATGCCCGGTCTGAGTGAAGATGTCAGCAAGAGCTTCGTGATCATCACGGAGTACAACACCAAGACCCAGGGTTTTCTGGTGCACTCGGTGGAGCGCATCGTCAACATGAACTGGGAAGAGATCCATCCGCCACCCAAGGGAACCGGGCGTGATCACTACCTGACCGCTGTCACCCGGGTCGACAACAAGATGGTCGAGATCATCGATGTCGAGAAGATCCTCGCTGAAGTGGCGCCGACCTCCGAGTCGATCTCTGCCGGCGTGGTCGATGCCGAGGTGCAGGACAAGGCGGTGCTGTTGCGGGTGCTGACGGTCGATGATTCGTCGGTGGCGCGCAAGCAGGTCAGTCGTTGCCTGCAGACGGTCGGGGTGGAGGTCGTGGCGCTCAATGACGGTCGCCAGGCGCTCCAGTACCTGCGCAATCTGGTGGATGAGGGCAAGCGTCCGGAAGAAGAATTCCTGATGATGATCTCTGACATCGAGATGCCGGAGATGGATGGTTATACCCTGACGGCTGAGATCCGCAGCGACCCGCGCATGCAAAAGTTGCACATCATCCTGCATACTTCGCTGTCCGGAGTGTTCAACCAGGCGATGGTCAAGAAGGTCGGGGCAGATGATTTCCTCGCCAAGTTCAAGCCGGACGACCTCGCCCAGCGCGTCGTCGATCGCATCAAGGCCACGCACTAACGGCCAGGGGTTCAGCCCCTGGCGGTTCACACGATTTAAGAGGCGGCATCATTGTCTACGGGTAATTTGGATTTCGAACAGTTCCGGGTCTTCCTGGAAAAAGCCTGTGGCATCCTGCTGGGCGAAAATAAGCAGTACCTGGTCTCCAGCCGTCTCAACAAGCTGATGGAGCAGCAGGGCATCAAGTCCCTGACCGAACTGGTACAGCGTATCCAGAGCCAGCCGCGCAGCGGCTTGCGCGAGCAGGTGGTGGATGCCATGACCACCAATGAAACCCTCTGGTTTCGCGATACCTATCCCTTCGAAGTGCTGAAGAACAAGGTATTGCCCGAGCAGATCAAGGCCAATCCGGGGCAGCGCCTGCGCATCTGGTCGGCGGCCTGTTCCTCGGGGCAGGAGCCTTACTCGATTTCCATGGCCATCGATGAGTTCGAGCGCAGCAACATCGGCCAGTTGAAGATGGGTGCGCAGATTGTTGCCACCGACCTGTCCGGGACCATGCTTACCAACTGCAAGACCGGTGAGTACGACAGCCTGGCAATTGCCCGTGGTTTGTCCCAGGAGCGCCTGCAACGCTATTTCGATGTGAAGGCGCCAGGGCGCTGGGCGGTCAAGGCGCCGATTCGCAGTCGCGTTGAGTTTCGTTCGTTCAACCTGCTCGACAGCTATGCCAGTCTGGGCAAGTTCGACATCGTGTTTTGCCGCAACGTGCTGATCTACTTCTCGGCCCAGGTCAAGAAAGACATCCTGCTGCGTATTCACAGCACGCTCAAACCGGGCGGTTATCTGTTTCTTGGCGCATCCGAAGCCCTCAATGGCTTGCCGGACCATTACCAGATGGTGCAGTGCAGTCCCGGGATTATCTACCAGGCCAAGTAATGGGGCCGGCCTCTGTGGGAGCGGCGGTGCGGCGACCCGACTTGCCCCGCGATGCGATATGTTTGACGGACCGCATCGCGGGGCAAGCCCGCTCCTACCGGGGAATTGCCGCTTTGCTGGCGCCGAGCGGAAATCCTTTGCCGCTTTTCTGGCATTGCCGCCAACGGCAATCCGATCAAGGCCCCGTATTTACGGGGTTTTGTTTTTTGGCATGGCTCTTGCTCTAGCTCAGTCAACGAAAAACCTTCGAAGGTTTCCCCGACATGAGCATCAGCTTCGACAAAGCGCTTGGCATCCACGAAAAGGCATTGGGTTTTCGCGCCCAGCGTGCCGAGGTGCTGGCCAACAACATTGCCAACGCCGACACGCCGAACTACAAGGCGCGTGACATGGACTTCGCCTCAGTCCTGGCGGCCCAGGCCGAGAAAACCAGCAAGGGTCACTTCGCGCTGGACCGGACCAACAGCCGGCACATCGAGGCCGAAGGCCTGAGCATGGCTGACGAAAGCCTGCAGTACCGCACGCCGATGCAGCCGTCGATCGACCAGAACACCGTCGATGCCCAGCTCGAACAGTCGAGCTACGCGGAAAACGCCGTGGGTTTCCAGGCCAGCTTTACGCTGCTCAACAGTAAATTCAAAGGGCTGGTATCGGCCCTGCGCGGAGAGTAAGTCATGTCCCTCGCCAGTGTCTTCAACATTGCCGGTAGCGGCATGAGTGCCCAGACCACGCGTCTGAACACCGTCGCTTCGAACATCGCCAACGCCGAGACCGTCTCGTCGAGCATCGATCAGACCTACCGCGCCCGTCACCCGGTATTCGCCACCACCTTCCAGCAAGCCCAGGGCGGCGTCGGCCAGTCGCTGTTCCAGGATCAGGATGCTGCCGGGCAGGGCGTCCAGGTGCTGGGTGTGGTGGAAGATCAGAGCAACCTTGAAGCGCGCTACGAGCCTAATCACCCAGCGGCGAACAAGGACGGTTATGTCTACTACCCGAACGTCAACGTGGTCGAGGAAATGGCGGACATGATCTCTGCCAGTCGCTCGTTCCAGACCAACGCCGAGCTGATGAATACGGCCAAGACCATGATGCAGAAGGTCCTGACCCTGGGTCAGTGATAAAGGACTAAGCCAATGGCAAGCGTTAACGACACCACCGCCGGTGTAAACCTGAACGACGTGCTCAAGGCGTCGGTCAAGAAGACCTCTGAAACCAACAACAGTGGCGTTGCCGCGGCAACCAACAGCAAGACCGGCAACCAGACGCTGGGCAAGGATGCGTTCCTGCAGTTGCTGGTTACTCAGATGCGTAACCAGAACCCGCTCGATCCCCAGGACAACAGCGAGTTCGTCGCCCAGCTGGCGCAGTTCAGTAGCCTGGAAGGCATCACCTCGCTCAATGAGTCGGTGACTGCGATCTCCGGCAACTACAAGTCGTCCCAGGCGCTGCAGGCTTCGTCGCTGGTCGGTCGCTCGGTGATCGCCCAGACCGACAAGGCTGTGGTCGATACCACCAAGAGCTTCAACGGCTCGGTGGTTGTGCCGCAGTCGCTGAGCAATGCCACCGTCACGATCACCGACAAGGATGGCAAGGTGGTCAAGACCATCGATCTGGGCGAGCAGAAGGCCGGCAACGCCGCCTTCGTCTGGGATGGCACCAACGACAAGGGTGAGAAGGTCGATCCGGGCACCTACAACTTTGCCGCCAAGACCACCATTGAGGGCAAGCAGCTGGATATGTACACCCTGCTGCCAGCCACGGTCAGCAGCGTCACTATTAGTCAGACCGGCGGCGAGATGATGCTCAATCTTGCTGGCCTGGGCAGCATTGCACTGTCCAAAGTCCAAACCATCGGTATATAGAGCCGGCTAACGCGGCACAAGGAGTGAAAGATGTCATTCAATATCGGCCTTAGCGGTCTCTATGCAGCCAACAAACAACTGGATGTGACTGGCAACAACATCGCCAACGTCGCCACCACCGGCTTCAAGTCGTCGCGTGCGGAATTCGCCGACGTCTACTCGGCCAACAAACTGGGTGTCGGTAGTCAGAGCGTCGGTAACGGCGTGCGTCTGGCCTCGGTATCGCAGCAGTTTACCAATGGTGAGATCACCAACACCGGCAACGTGCTGGACATGGGCATTCAGGGGCAGGGCTTTTTTGTCCTGAGCGATAATGGTTCGCTCAGCTACACCCGTGCCGGTGCCTTCCAGACCAACAAGGACAACTACGTGGTCACGGCCGATGGCCTGCGACTGCGTGGCTACGGTGTGGACGCCAATGGCAAGATCATCAACGGCGTACTGACCGACCTGAAGATCGACACCTCGGCGCTGGCGCCGAAGTCGACTACCTCCATCGATCAGGGCATCAACCTGAACTCGTCGGACAAGACCATTCCGTCGACCACCGTGTTCAATCCAACCGATGACACCACCTGGAACAAGACGTTCGCCACCAAGATCTATGACAGTCAGGGTAACGAGCACGTCATGGATCAGTATTACGTCAAGACCGGCACCAACGAGTGGAAGTCTTACACTCTGATCGATGGTCGCAACCCGCTTGACCCTACTCAGGAGCCGCCGGAGCCTCTGGAAGGCAACATCACCTTTAATCCTGATGGCAGTGTCGACACCATGACTGCGGGTGCTGCAGGTTCGGGTTATGAAGTGGTGAACAAGGTCTTCAAGTTGACCGGCTGGATACCTGCCACTGTTACCGACGCGAACGCCAAGCCGCCGGTGTGGGGTTCCAACGGTTCTGAGGCCAGCGCCGGTGGTATCGCGATCGATATGACCGATACGACCTCCTACAATACCCCGACCACGCGCCTGTCGCAGAGCCAGGACGGTTACGCTACCGGTATCCTCTCGAGCCTGAGCATTGACTCCAGCGGTGTCATGTTCGCCAGCTTCAGCAACCAGCAGTCGCGCGCTATTGGTCAGGTCGCTATTGCCTCCTTTGCCAACGAGCAAGGGCTGCAGCCTATGGGTGGTACGCGCTGGGCCGAGACCTACTCCTCGGGTATCCCGGGTGTCGATGCACCGAAGACCGGTACCCTGGGCGCCATCGCCTCCAACTCTTTGGAAGCGTCCAACGTCAACCTGACCAACGAGCTGGTCGAGCTGATCAAGGCGCAGAGCAACTATCAGGCGAACGCCAAGACCATCTCGACCCAGAGCACCATCATGCAGACCATCATTCAGATGGCCTGATGCGGGTGTGAAGCGTTAGTGGTGGACGGACCCCTTTCTTGGAAGGGGTCTTTCATTTCAGAGGTATCGATCATGTTGCAACGAGTGGCGTTAGCCTTGTTCGCGGTGCTGCTGATGACTCAGGTGCGGGCTGATGCCGCGTCCTGGTACCGCTGGGAAAGCCAGGCCGATGGGCGCCTGGTCTGCGCGCAGTTTTCTCCGGGTGATGGCTGGAAGCGTTTTGCCGGTCCGTTCAACAACGCGGCGTGCCGTGACTACTGACGCTTGCCGCTAGCGGCAAGCTGGCGCCGTAATTTCGACGGCGTTTCTCCTCGTCGCCTCTAGGTGCGACGGCCAAGCCCTTGTCTGGCGGGGCTTTTAGCCACTTCTGTAAAGTTGGTTTGAAACTTGCTACAAGCACTGCAAAGCAGCGGCGAACGGCAAGTGTTCGCCAGCGCAGGGGAGGAATACTGTGGACAAGATGCTGTACGTGGCCATGACCGGTGCCAGCCAGAACGCGCTGGCGCAGAAGGCGCATGCCAACAACCTGGCGAATATTTCCACCACCGGTTTTCAGCGTGACCTGGAACAGGCACGCTCGATGCCGGTGTTCGGTGACAGCTTTCCGGCGCGTGCCTATGCCATGACCGAGCGGCCAGCGACGGATTTCGCGCCTGGCTCGATGCTTGAAACCGGACGCGATCTGGATGTCGCCATTGGCGGCGATGGCTTTATCGCCGTGCAAGCGCCCGATGGCAGCGAAGCGTATGTGCGTACCGCGAGCATGAACATCGATGCCCTGGGTGTGCTGCGTGCCGGCAACGGCATGCCGATCATGGGCAATGGCGGGCCGATTGCGGTGCCGCCGGAGCAGAAGATCGAAGTCGGTGAAGACGGCACCATCACCATCCGCGCCATGGGTGAGGGGCCGCGGGTGATGGCTGAAGTTGACCGGATCAAGATGGTCAACCCGGATCTCAAGACCATGACCAAAGGCCCCGATGGTTTGATCCACACCAACACTGGCCAGCCGGCCGATGCCGACGCCAATGTCAAACTGGTGTCGGGTTTCCTTGAGAGCAGTAACGTCAACGCAGTCGAGGAAATGACCTCGGTGCTGGCGCTGTCCCGTCAATTCGAACTGCACATCAAAATGATGACCACGGCCAAGGAAGGCGACGAAGCCATGGCTCGGGTTTTGCAAATCGGCTAATTACACAGACGTAGCGCCGTAAAACAGGCGCGCGAGGAGAACAGCATGCTTCCGGCTCTTTGGGTCAGTAAAACCGGTCTGTCCGCCCAGGACATGAACCTCACCACCATTTCCAACAACCTGGCCAACGTGTCGACCACCGGTTTCAAGCGTGATCGTGCCGAGTTCCAGGACCTGTTGTACCAGACCCGCCGTCAGGCCGGTGCCCAGTCGACCCAGGACAGCGAGCTGCCTTCGGGCCTGCAACTGGGTACCGGTGTGCGCATCGTCGGCACCCAGAAGAACTTCAACGCCGGTAGCTTGCAGACCACCGAGAACCCGCTGGACATGGCGGTCGATGGCCGCGGCTTCTTCCAGATCCTGCAGCCAGATGGCACTGTCTCCTACACCCGTGACGGTACCTTCCACCTGAACTCCGACGGCCAGATCGTCACCGCCAGCGGTTTCGCCCTCGAGCCTGCCATTGTGGTTCCGCCTGAGGCACAGACCTTCACCGTAGGCCGCGATGGCACGGTTTCGATCACCACTGCAGGTAACCCGGCAGCACAGGTCATCGGCAACCTGCAGACCGCCGACTTCATCAACCCGGCCGGCTTGCAAGCCGTGGGTGGCAACCTGTTCCTGGAAACCGCAGCCAGCGGCGCGCCACAAGTCGGCACCCCAGGCCTGAACGGCTTTGGTGTGGTCCAGCAGCAGACCCTGGAAAACTCCAACGTCAGCACCGTGGAAGAGCTGGTCAACATGATCACTACCCAGCGTGCCTACGAGATGAACTCCAAGGTCATTTCCACCGCCGACCAGATGCTCTCGTTCGTTACCCAGAACCTGTAAGTGAAGTCTCCAAGGTCGCTTGAACGGCGCCTGTTACACCGTGAGGTCAGAGTCATGAGTCGTTTGTTATCTGTACTAGCCCTGAGTGGGATCACTGTGCTGGCCGGCTGCGTTGCGCCGACGCCCAAGCCCAATGATCCGTACTACGCGCCGGTATTGCCGCGTACGCCACTGCCGGCGGCGGCCAACAACGGCTCGATCTACCAGGCCGGTTTCGACCAGAACCTGTACAGCGACCGCAAGGCGTTCCGGGTTGGTGACATCATCACCATCACCCTCAACGAGCGTACCCAGGCGAGCAAGAATGCCAACTCGCAGATCGCCAAGAACAGTAAGGCAGATATCGGCCTGACCTCGTTGTTCGGCTCGTCGATGACTACCAACAACCCGTTCAGCGATGGCGACTTGAGCCTGAGCGCCGGCTACAGCGGTGACCGTGCGACCAAGGGTGACAGTAAGGCAGGGCAGGGCAATAGCCTGACCGGCTCGATCACCGTGACCGTTGCCGACGTGCTGCCCAACGGCATCATTGCCGTGCGCGGCGAGAAGTGGCTGACCCTCAATACCGGCGATGAGCTGGTGCGCATTGCCGGCATGATCCGCGCCGACGACATTGCCACCGACAACACCGTGCCTTCGACCCGGGTTGCCGATGCGCGCATCACCTACTCGGGAACCGGCTCCTTTGCCGATGCCAGCCAGCCGGGTTGGCTCGACCGTTTCTTCATCAGCCCGCTTTGGCCTTTCTAGGTTCGGATGACCATGTTCAACTTCAAGCAGCTGATTACCGCCGCGCTTCTGATGTCCATTGCGTTTGCCGCACAGGCCGAGCGCCTGAAGGACATTGCCAGCATTTCCGGCGTGCGTAGCAACCAGCTGATCGGCTACGGCCTGGTGGTGGGGCTCAACGGCACGGGTGACCAGACGACCCAGACGCCGTTCACCCTGCAGACCTTCAACAACATGCTGTCGCAGTTCGGCATCAAGGTGCCGGCAGGCACCGGCAACGTGCAGCTCAAGAACGTCGCCGCGGTCTCGGTGCATGCCGACCTGCCGGCGTTTGCCAAGCCGGGGCAGGTGGTGGATATCACCGTGTCCTCGATCGGCAACTCCAAGAGCCTGCGCGGTGGCAGCCTGCTGATGACGCCGCTCAAGGGTATCGATGGCAACGTCTATGCGATCGCTCAAGGCAACCTGGTGGTCGGTGGCTTTGACGCCGAAGGCCGCGACGGCTCGAAGATTACCGTCAACGTGCCCTCGGCGGGACGCATCCCCGGTGGTGCCTCGGTTGAGCGTGCCGTGCCCAGCGGTTTCAACCAGGGCAACAGCCTGACCCTGAACCTCAATCGGCCGGACTTCACCACCGCCAAGCGCATCGTCGACAAGGTCAACGAACTGCTTGGTCCGGGTGTGGCCCAGGCCCTGGACGGTGGTTCGGTGCGGGTCACTGCGCCACTCGATCCAAGCCAGCGTGTCGATTACCTGTCGATCCTCGAGAACCTGGAAATCGATCCGGGCCAGGCGGTGGCCAAGGTCATCATCAACTCGCGTACCGGCACCATCGTCATCGGCCAGAACGTCAAAGTGTCGCCAGCGGCGGTCACCCACGGCAGCCTCACCGTGACCATCACCGAAGATCCGATCGTCAGCCAGCCCGGGCCGTTCTCCAATGGCGAGACCGCTGTCGTGCCGCGCTCGCGGGTCAATGCCGAGCAGGAAGCCAAGCCGATGTTCAAGTTCGGGCCAGGTACCACGCTGGATGAAATCGTTCGAGCAGTGAACCAGGTGGGCGCGGCCCCCAGTGACCTGATGGCGATTCTCGAAGCGCTGAAGCAGGCCGGCGCGCTCCAAGCCGACTTGATCGTGATCTGAGGACTGGCGCATGGAAATGCCGAAAAACCCGATAGCCAACATGGCTGACACCGGAGCCTACACCGACCTCAATCGACTCAGCTCGTTGAAGGTCGGCGACCGCGACAGTGAGGCCAACCTGCGCAAGGTGGCCCAGGAATTCGAGTCACTGTTTCTCAACGAGATGCTCAAGTCGATGCGTTCGGCCAGCGATGTGCTGGCCAAGGACAACCCGCTCAACACCGAGACCACCAAGCAGTACCAGCAGATGTATGACCAGCAGCTGGCGGTGAGCATGTCCCGTGAAGGCGGCGGCATCGGTCTGCAGGATGTGTTGATGCGTCAGTTGTCCAAGCAGAAGGCGGTTTCGGCGAGCAATACCAGCCCGTTCCCGCGCTTCGATGTCCAGCCGCGACCATTGGGTGCGACAGCCGTTGGGGTGCCTGAGCGCGTGCAGGAGACTGCGATAACGCGAAATGATGTGGCAGCACTGAACTCCCGTCGCCTGGCGTTGCCAGGCAAACTGACCGATCGCTTGTTGGCGGGCCTGGTGCCGGCAGCGGGCGGTGTGCCAGCCACGACTAACACCGCACCGATCCCTGGGCGTTCGACCCTGGCCGGCGACGCCGTGGTCAAGGGTGACTGGCAACCGGCGCAAGCGTTCGCCGCGCCGGGCAACCTGCGCATTTACGGCCGCGCCATGGCGCAGCCGCCGTTGGCCCCGGCCAAGCGTGCTTTCAGTTCTTCGGACGACTTTGTCGCGACCATGCTGCCGATGGCCGAACAGGCCGCCAAGCGTATCGGTATCGACCCTCGCTACCTGGTGGCTCAGGCCGCTCTGGAAACCGGTTGGGGCAAGTCGGTCATGCGTCAGGACGATGGTCGCAGCAGTCATAACCTGTTTGGCATCAAGGCTACCGGCAACTGGCAGGGTGAGCAGGCGCGGGCGATCACCAGCGAGTTTCGCGATGGTCAGTTCGTCAAGGAGACGGCGGCGTTCCGTTCCTACGATTCCTATCAAGACAGTTTCCATGACCTGGTAAGCCTGTTGCAGAACAACGCTCGCTATAAAGAAGCGGTCAAGGCTGCCGATAAACCGGAACAGTTTGTACGCGAGCTGCAGCGGGCCGGTTACGCAACCGACCCGGATTACGCGAGCAAGATCTCGCAGATCGCCAAGCAAATGAAATCCTACGAAAGCTACGCAGCGATTGGCACCACTACGCAACTATAAGGTTTGAACCATGGCGAGTTTGATCAACATCGGAATGTCGGGGCTCGGCGCTAGTCAGGCAGGCCTGCACACCACGGGTAACAACATTACCAATGCCGATGTCGCTGGTTATTCGCGCCAGCAGAACGTGCAGCGGGCCAACGGCTCGCAGCAGAACGGCAATGTATTTATCGGCACCGGTACGACCCTGTCCGATGTGCGTCGGGTGTACAACGCCTACCTCGAAAACCAGTTGCGTACCACCACCTCGCTGAACAGCGATGCTGCGGCGTATCTCAATCAGGTTGCGCCGATCGACAGCATGCTGTCCGACGCCGATACCGGTATTACCGGCGCCTTGAAGAGTTTCTTCACCGCCATGCAGAGCGCGGCCGCCAAGCCCAACGAGGATGCCTCGCGCCAGTTGCTGCTGACCAGTGCGCAATCGCTGAGCAAGCGCTTCAACACCATCGCCAACCAGCTCAACGAACAGAACAGCAACATCAATGGCAATCTGTCGTCGATGGCTGATCAGGTCAACAAACTGTCGGCAACCATTGCCCAGTACAACGACCAGATCTCGCAGATGCAGGGCACCCCGAACGACCTGCTCGACCAGCGCAACGAAGCGGTGCGTCAGTTGTCCCAGCTGGTCGGTACCCAGGTGGTCGAGCGTGAAGGCAATCTGGATATTTACCTGGAGAATGGCCAGCCGCTGGTGATGGGCAAGACCATCAACACCCTGGAGACTGTGCCGAGCAAGAACGACCCGACCCGGGTCAGTATCCAGCTCAACCGCGGCACCACGGTCATGGACGTCACTTCCAGTCTCAAGGGCGGCGAGATTGGCGGCCTGCTGCGTTATCGCAGCGAAGTACTCGACCCCTCGCTCAACGAGCTGGGGCGCGTGGCGCTGGTCATGGCTGATCAGATCAACCGCCAGTTGGCCCAGGGTATCGACAAGAACGGTGAATTCGGTGCCGCCCTGTTCAACAACATCAACAGCCCTGAACTGATCAGCCAGCGCAGCATTGCCAAAGCCGGCAACACCGGCAACGGTATGCTTGATGTGGTCATCAAGGACACTGGCAAGCTGAGCACCAGCGACTACCAGGTGACCTTCACCAGTGCTACTGGCTACAGCGTCAAGAAGCTGCCGGACGGGACCGCCATGGGGCCGTACGACATCACTGATGATCCGGCGCCGGTTATCGATGGCTTCAGCCTCAATCTCAATAGTGGTGCGGCGCAAGCGGGTGACAGCTTCAAAATCACCCCGACGCGCAATGCCGCCAGCAATCTGGACACTGTCCTCACTGATCCCAAGCGCCTGGCGCTGGCATCACCGCTGACCGCTACCAGTGGTTCGGGCAACAAGGGCACCGGCATCATCGGCCAGCCCGACCTGACTTCGTCGATGGACATCTACGATCCGGCCCAGCGCCTGGATCTGCAGAACGGCTTGAAGTATTCGACGCCGGTGAAGCTGGTGTTCGGTGATGAAAAAACCACGCCGCAGACCTACAAGCTGCTCGATGCCAAGGGTGATCCGCTGGCTTCCGGCACCATCATTCCAGGCCAGGCTAACAAGCTGCAGTTCTCGGTACCGATGGTCGACTCCACCGGTGCACCGATCGAGGATGCCAACGGTAACCAGAAGTCGTTCACCTTCGAGATGGAAGTCTCCGGTTCGCCCAAAGAGGGTGACAACTACACCATCGGCATGACTGGCCCGGGTTCCGACAACAACCGCAACGGCCAGGCGGTGATCGATCTGCAGACCAAGGGAACGGTTGAAGTCGGAGCCAACGGCAAGGGCATCAGCCTCACCGACGCCTACGGCAAACTGGTGGAGAACGTCGGCGGCAAGACCGCCCAGGCGCAGATGGATGTGGACTCGACCACCGCATTGCACACCTCGGCCAAGGCTTCGCGCGATTCGCTGTCGGGCGTCCAGCTCGATGAAGAAGCCGGCAACCTGATCAAATATCAGCAGTACTACACGGCCTCGTCGCAGATCATCAAAGCGGCGCAGGAAATCTTCTCCACGCTGATCAATGCCCTTTAAGGAGCGGTAGACCGTGCGTATTTCTACTTCCCAGTTCTACCAAACCAGCGCCGCGAACTACTCGAACAACTTTTCCAATCTGGTCAAGACCGGTCAGCAAGCCAGTGACAACATTCGTGTGCGTACGGCCGCGGATGATCCGGTCGGTGCCGCTCGCCTGTTGCAGCTGCAGCAGCAGAGCAATCTGCTCGATCAGTTCGACGGCAACATTACCAGTGTGCGCAATAGCCTGGGTACCGCCGAGTCGACCTTGAACTCCATCACCAACGTGCTGGCGCGGGTAAAGGAACTGGCGGTCGGCGCTGGCAACGGCGGCTATACCGATGCCGACCGTAAAGCCAATGCCCAGGAGCTGACCCAGCTCGAAGAGCAGCTCTACAGCCTGATGAACAGCCGTGACGAGAACGGCAAGTACATTTTCTCCGGTTCGCGTGGCGATACCCAGCCCTATGTGCGCAACGCAGATGGCACCTACAGCTACCAGGGCGACCAGAGCACCCTGAGCCTGCAGGTCGGCGACATGCTCAGCATGGCCACCAACGACAGCGGCTACAGCGTATTCGAGCAAGCGCTCAATACCAGTCGCAGCCAGACGACCCTGACCTTTCCGGTAGTGGATGATGGCCGGGTCAGCCTGTCCAATGGCCAGGTGTCCGGCAGCACCCAGTACAATGATCGCTTCCGTGGCGGTGAGCCGTACACCATCACCTTCACCAGCAACACTGAGTTCAAGATCACTGACGCGGCCAACAATGACGTGACCCTGGAAGCTACCGGTGGTGGCACCTTCGATTCGAAAAAGGACGCCAGTATCACCTTCCGTGGTGTCGAGATGCGCCTGGACGTCAACCTGCAGGAAGGTGACGACCCAGATACCGCAATCGCCGGTTACACCTTCAATCTGGCCTCCAAAGCCGATGAAGTCGGCGGTTCGCGCAGCCCGGGCAATACCTCGTCGGCGCAGATCAACAGTGCCACCATCACTGACAAGACCGCCTACAGCAACGCGTTCCCGGGTGGCGGTGCGATCATCAAGTTCACCAGCGCCACCAACTTTGAGGTCTATGCCCAGCCGATGTTGCCGGATGCCCGTCCTGTGGCCAGTGGTGCCCTGACCGGCACGCCTGCTACCAAGGCCAGCATTGCCGGTGTTGATTTTGACTTCTCCGAGCCGCCAGCCGGAGGCGACCAGTTCTCGGTCAAGGTCGATACCCACCAGACCCAGAATATCCTTGATACCATCTCGGAGTTCCGCAAGGCGCTGGAGATGCCGGTCGACACAGACCTGGCGTCGCGCCAGAAGTACCAGGCCGCCCTGGACTCGGCGGTCGGCAACCTGGAAAGTGGAGCCAACAAAGTTGCTGAAGCCATCAGCTCGATCGGTGCTCGCGGTGCCGCTCTGGATGTTCAGGCGGAAACCAACGAGAGCCTGAAAATGGCCAACACCAAGACCCAGAGTTCGATTCGTGATGCGGACCCTGCCGAAGTGCTGGTTCGTTTGAACCTGCAACAGACCATGCTGCAGGCCTCGCAACTGGCTTTCTCGAAAATCTCCTCGCTGAGCTTGTTCAACCAGCTCTGATTGACTCGGCGCTTTGACAGTTGACTGTGGACTCTGTCAAAGCGCCTCCTCCGGGTTTCCCATCGTGAACCACCTAGCATTAGTCAGTATTGCCATCCCGGCTTTCAATCCCGAGTTCTTTCACCGGGCACTGCTCAGCGCAATCTCACAGGACTACGGTTGTCTTGAGGTCATTGTCTGTGATGACAGCGCCGGGGATGAGATCAAAGAAATCTTTGACGAGCTGGCCGCTCAGGCAACCTGTGAACTGCGCTACGTGCGCAATGCCATGACCCTGGGGTTCGCGCGCAACTTGCTGGTGTGCCTTGAGCAATCCCGGGGCGAGTACATCAAGTTTCTCTGTGACGATGATTGGTTGCTGTCGAGCAGTATCCGTCAACAGGCGCAAGTCTTGGCAGACTGCCCCGACGTCAGCATAGTGACCAATCATCGCTTTTTGTGTGATGCCAAGGACTCGTTGCTGCCACCACGTGCGGCTAATTGCTTTATCGCGATAGAAAGCGCGGTGCTCAACGGCGGCGATCTGTTGGAGGCTGTGGCTACCAATGCGCCGAACCTGTTTGGCGGTTTAAGCCACGTTCTGATGCGTCGGGCACTGGTGGAGCAGTCGCTGGCGATGTTGGTACAGGAGGGGCAGGGGTTTAGTGCTCGTCTGGATATGGCGCTGTACATCTGCCTGCTGCGCCGTGGGCACCTGGGGTACCTCCAGCAAATGCTCAGTATCGAGCGGATGCATGCCGCTCGCTTGAGCCATCAAACCAGCATGGAAATGGCTTTCAAGGTAGAGACCGAATGGCTGTTGCAGATGCTCGCTTCGCGAACGGGCGAGCCGGCACCGGCTCCCGGCTGGGTGCGCCATATCGGCTTCGAGCAGTATTGCGAGGGCCCGGACAAGGATTGGCAGGAGTATGAACTGACTCGTTTGTACTCCGGGCAAATTGCCAACTACCAGCAGCAGGTGGGCAGTGACAGTCTGAGTTTTGCCGAGCTCTATGCTCAGTGGCTGGAGTGCAGAACATTGTCTGCTGCGCAGATTCGTCTGATGGCCAGGCGGATCGAGCAATGGCCGAGCACACCCCGCATTGTTCCGGTGGTCATGGATCCCGCCGGAGATGCGCTGGCGTTGAAGGCTACGCTGGAGAGCATTGCGCTGCAGTCCTACGCAGCTGGCCAGGTGTGGGTATTTGCCCGTGATCCGGCGCAAGTACCAGACGCTGCCAATGTGCAGACAACCGCATTGCGTGGAGACGGCTTCGAGCAGGTCAATGCGCGACTGCAATCGGCAGGTGATGCTGACTGGGTCTTCCTGCTGCGCGCTGGCGACCGTTTGCACCCGCATGCATTGGTGATCATGGCTGAGCGTATGGCGTTGTATGCCGACAGGAACTGCTTCTACACCGATGAAGGGGCCAACGATAATCTGCAGGCCTCCAGTCCGATCTTCAAGCCGGACTTCAATCTCGACCTGATGCGTAGTTTTCCCTATGTCGGACGCATGCTGGCCTTCAGGCGCGAGGCCTTGTCCAGCTTGGGCGGTTTCGCTGCGGAATTCGGCGCCCTGGCGCCCCATGATCTGCTCTGGCGGATGGTCGAGGCGGATGGCTTGCAAGTCGTCGGGCATATCGCTGAGCTGCTCGTGGAGTGCAAGGCCAGTTACGCGGATTGGTTGGTTGAAGCGGACTGTGTGCTTCAGGCGCCGCACATACTCAGAGCGCATCTGCAGCGTCTGGGCGTGCCGTTCGAGCTCGCTTCGGCGCCAGGCTCCATGCTCTCACGCGTTCGCTATGAGCATGATGAGCGGCCAGGGGTGTCGATCATTATTGATGCTGGCCATGACCTGCAGTTGCTGCGCCATTGTGTCGAGTCGATATTCGAACACACGGCCTATGCCCCATACGAGGTCCTGATCGTGACCGGCGGTAGCGAGCCGGAGCCGATGCAGGACTGGTTTGCTGCCATGCAAGGACTCGGTAGCGAGCAATTGAGGATTATCGAGGTTGCCGGGCACAGTGCCGCACAGCGGATAAATCACGCCAGTCACGAAGCACTGGGTACCTATCTGCTGATGCTTGACCCCCGGTGCATGATTTTTGACGGCCAATGGCTGAACGAACTCATGACCCAAGCTCAGCGTCCGGAAGTTGGTGTGACAGGTCCGAAACTCTGCGCCCCGGACAGTACCGTGGTGGGCGCTGGACTGGTCCTTGGTCTGCAGGGGCCTGCCAGCAGTCCATTCGTCGGGCATTCGGCTGATGCCAGCGGGTACATGAATCGCTTGAGTGTGGTGCAGAACTGGAGCGCAGTCAGTGGTGACTGCCTGCTGGTGCGTCGAAGCATATTCACCGAGTTGGGTGGTCTTGAGGAGGGTGCTTATCAGGATCAATGGTTCGATGCGGACTTCTGTCTGCGGGTTCGCGACCATGGTTATCTGATTGTCTGGACGCCTTTTTCCATGGTCGCTCGACTGAGTGTTTCGAGTGAATCACGGACAGGGCAGGCCAATGCTGGTCGGGATCAAGAGGCTTTTTACCAGCGCTGGTTGTCTCGTGTGGCCAGTGATCCCGCCTACAATCGTAACCTCAACCTGAAGATGTCCAGTTTCACCCTCGATCCTGGCTTGCGCACCGGCTGGGATCCGTTTGTCAGTCGAGCGTTACCCTTTGTCCTTGCTTTGCCGATCAACACGTCGGCGGTAGGGCACTATCGGGTGGCACAGCCATTTCTCGAACTGGAAAAGGCAGGCTGGATCCAGGGACGATTGACGTACACCACACCGGGTCACATTGAAATGGAGCGTGACAAGCCGGATGTGGTCATCCTGCAATGCCGCTATACCCCCAATGCGCTAGAGGAAATAGAGCGTATCAAGCGTTTCTCCAATGCTCGGCGTATTTACGAGATCGATGACTACATCCTCGATGTGCCGAAAAAGAACGCTCACGGCCGCAACCTTCCGGGCAACATGCGTGAAATGGTCACGCGGGGCATTTCCCTTTGCGATCGACTGGTGGTCTCCACTGAGCCGCTGGCTGAAGTGTTGTCGAGCATGAACCAGGATATTCGCGTGGTTCCGAATATGCTGGCTTCACAGTTGTGGCACGGCCTGCGCAGTCGTCGCCAGACCTCGCTCAAGCCGCGGGTGGGTTGGGCGGGGGGCACCAGCCACCGCGGCGATCTCGAGCTTATTGTCGATGTCGTCAAGGAACTGGCGAACGAGGTCGAATGGGTCTTCTTTGGCATGTGTCCGGATTTGCTTCGTCCTTATGTCCACGAGTTCCACCCGGGTGTATCGCTGCTTGAGTACCCGCGCAAGTTGGCCAGTCTGGACCTGGACCTGGCGCTGGCGCCGCTGGAGTCCAACCTGTTCAACGACTGCAAGAGCAATTTGCGATTGCTTGAGTATGGTGCCTGTGGTTATCCGGTGATCTGTAGCGATGCCAGGGCCTATCGAGGTTATTTGCCTTGTACGCGTGTGGTCAGCAACACCACTCACGAATGGTTGCAAGCAATACGTATGCACCTGGCCGATCCGCGAGCCAGCTATCGACAAGGCGATGAGTTGCGCGAAGTGGTGTTGCGCGACTATGTGCTGACGGCAGATAAGTTGCAGCACTGGGCAAATGGCTGGCTGGCTGATTGATCACACCCGATCGGTAATCGGTGCCTGTCCGAATTCGAATTTTATGAGTACTAGGTGCGCTATGGGCGAGAAAGCGGTTGAGTTGGCGACATCACTGAACAACGTAACGGTTGTCTTGCTGGGGGTAAGTGACCCTGATTATCAGGGCCGTGCACGCTATTACTACAAACAGCACTTTTGCCAGATGCTGAGCGTCGACATTGCGACCCGGTCTGCATCTTCCCAGCTCTGGCGGGAGCAGTTGCTTGCTGTGCTTGAGCAAATAGAAACGCCATTTGCAATCCTGACGCCGGACAGTGACTTCCTGCTCGCCGATGCCTTGACGGAGGGGGTGGACTTTCTCCTGGGGCACCCTGATTTCACCATGGCTCAGGGCTATTCAATCGGCTATTCAGCAGGCGGCGACGAGGTCGATTATTACAAGCTCGGATCAGCCCGCGACCATAGTGCTTATGCCGTTGATCCCGGCGAGCGTGTCGCGTTGTACGCGCGTCTCGGCTTGCAAGCATGGCGTTCGCTGGTAAGGGTCGAAGTCTTGAAGGCTGCGGTGCGTAATGCGCCTGCAGATTTACCATTCGAAGGCTGGTGTGTAGCAATTGGCTATGCGCTGCTGAGGCAGGGAGTGGGCCGGGTTTTGGCGCAGACCAGTGCCGTGGTCGAGTATCGGCCGAGCCAGCAGAACCCGATTGCTTATGAGGAATGCCTCAACCAGACCGTGCGCTGCTTGCATCAATGGAATGCTGAAACAGGGCAAGCAGACCAAGGCAACATCGACTTTGATGTGTTGGGCAGATTTGTTCGTAATACTCACGAGGGGCGTGAGGCCCGGCTGTTGTTCAAGTCACGCTGGGGCGGGGTGTTGAAAGACCCGGAGCGGACATTCGAGCCACGTCAGTTCGTCGAGATGCCTTACTACAATGCTGCGGTGTTTGAGCAATTGCATGCGTTGGAGTTTCTGCTGCATGCCTGGCCAGCGGGACAACGGCAGATCCAGGCCCTCGAAGGGTGCTGGGTTCGCCAGCAGGCCTTGCTCGAGATTCATCCCAACGATTCGGTGGACAGTATCAAGGATCGCTATTGGCAAGCGCTGTCCTTGGGTCTGTTCAATAGCCAGGTATGCCGGCGCCTGGTCGAAGTACTGGACGGCAAGGATGACGCCGTCAAGGCCCGCGAGCTGGAGGGTTGGCTTGAACGGCTCGATGCGCTGGGTGGGGCTTCGGTGCAGGAACGTCTGGCGACTACCCCGTCAGGCAGAATTCTTTCGGCCATTGCCGCAGCAACGCCTGACGCTGGCGCCAGAAAACGTGTGCTCGCGCACTTGAGCAAAAATCGCTTGCCGCAGATTGCTTTCGTGCTGATGGATCTTGAAAACGATGATGCTGCCCTGCAGGGCACGTTCGACAGTTTGCTGGCCAGTGGACTGCGCGACTTCAAGATTGTCGTACTCAAGGCCGGTGAGTTGCCGGCGATTACCACGCCGCGCGATACCTTGCATTTTATCAAGGTCACTGCCGGCAACGTTGTTGCCCACCTCAACCAGGTAGTACGGCAACTGTCCAGTGATTGGCTGATGCTGCTTGAGGCGGGAGATGTATTGACTCCGGGCGGGTTGCTGCGTTTGCAATCTGAACTGGCTGGCGCGCAGGGTTGTCAGGCGATTTGTGCCAATGAAGTACAGCGTGCGGGAGACGGTCGTCTGCTCAGCGTTGTTCGACCCGGCGCCAACCTGGATCTGTTGCGCAGTCGTCCCGACCTGATGTCCCGGCATTGGTTGCTGCACCGTGAGAGCGTGATTGGCTTGGGTGGGTTCAGCGAGGCGTATGCGCACGCCCTTGAGTTCGACTTGCTGCTCAGGTTGATTGAGCAGCATGGTATGGGCGGGCTGGCGCATCTGGACGAGTATCTGGTCATTGGCCAGCAGAGACGCGAGGCCATGTCGGTGGATGCGCTGGCTACGCTCAAGCGTCACCTGGCCGGGCTTGGTTACAATGGGCAGGTCAGTGAGAGTGTCGACGGGGCCTTCCAGATTGATTTCCGTCACCCTGTGACACCGCAGGTCAGCATCCTGTTGCCGGTCGACGGCGACCTGGCGCAACTCAGGGCTTGCCTGGCGAGCATCGTGCAGCGTACCCGCTATCCTCGCTACGAGGTGATCGTGGTCGATGATGGGAGCAACACAACAACACTGGCGAGTGAGATTGCCGGGGGGCGGATCAGCGTGCTGGCGGGCGAGCCGGGGATGTCTCGCTCGCAGTTGATCAATCAGGCGGCCGCACAGGCTCGCGGTGAATACCTGGTACTGATGTCCAGCCGCAGCCAGGTGGCCTCGGCAGCCTGGATCGAGGCGTTGCTCAACCAGGCGCTACGGCCTGAGGTGGGCGTGGTGGGCTGCCTGATGCATGGTCGCGAGGAGAAGGTGACCCATGCCGGTTACGAGTTGCTGGTTTCCGGTCAAGTCCAGGGTGCATTGCTCGGAGTGTCCAGGTTTGCGCCTGAGTCGGTCCTGGGCTTGGCACAGGTGCGTAGTTGTCAGGCAGTGTCCGGCGATTGTCTGATGGTGCGCAAGGACCTGTTCAGCCAATGCGACGGCATGCAGGCGTTTGCCGGTTCCGATATCGATCTGTGCCTGAAAGCTGCGCAAGCGGGTCTGCTGGTGATCTGGACGCCACAGGCGCAAATGCTCAATGACGCTGTTCCGGTGCTTGAGCAACAGCAACAGCAGGCATTGTCCGCGCGCTGGCCCTCGGCGTTCACGACGCGAGTGGCGGCCAGCGATTCATCTGGTGTGGACGTATCGAGGGGGGCGGATTCAGGCCAACCGGTGGTGCTCGAGTGGGTCAGCGAACTGGCTTGACGCAGGTGTAACGACAAGGCCGGGCTTAATGCCCGGCCTTGTCGTTTCTGCGCCACTGCCGAGGCAGTGGTCGGCTTGGTGCTTCTCATGATTCTTGCTTTTTACAAGTTGGCAACATTCTTGCTTTTAGTCCGCTCAGCCATTGCTTTGGTCAGTAAATTGTCGGCTCGGATCGTGGCAAAAGCCCTTAAGGTAAGCAGATAATGAAAACAGTCATTCTGGCCGGCGGCCTGGGTACGCGTATCAGCGAAGAATCCCACCTGCGGCCAAAACCGATGATCGAGATAGGCGGCAAGCCGATCATCTGGCACATCATGAAGATCTACTCGCACTTTGGCATCAACGACTTCGTCATCTGCTTGGGCTACAAGGGCTATGTGATCAAGGAGTACTTTGCCAACTATTTTCTGCACATGTCCGACGTCACTTTTGACATGGCAGAGAACCAGATGTGCATCCATAACCGCCATGCCGAGCCCTGGCGCGTAACCCTGGTAGATACTGGCGAGAACACTGCCACTGGCGGTCGTCTGAAGCGCATACGCGACTATGTGGGGGACGAGACTTTCTGTCTGACTTACGGCGACGGCGTTGCCGACGTCAATATTCCTGCACTCATCGACTTCCACCGCAGCCATGGCAAGTTGGCCACAGTCACTGGTGTACAGCCGCCGGGACGTTACGGTGCCCTGGACATACGCGGGGAGCAGGTCCGAGGATTTCAGGAGAAGCCCCTGGGCGATGGCGGCTGGATCAACGGTGGATTCTTCGTGTTGGAGCCCGGTGTATTCGACTTCATTGACGGTGATGACACCACCTGGGAATCCGAGCCGATGCGCGCGCTGGCCGGGCAGGGTGAACTCATGAGCCACCTGCACCGAGGCTTCTGGCAGGCTATGGACACCCTGCGCGACCGCGTCCTGCTGGAAGATCGCTGGAAGACTGGCCAGGCGCAGTGGCGGCTATGGTCGTAAGTCCATCGTTCTGGTCAGGACGCCGGGTGCTTCTGACCGGACACACCGGTTTCAAGGGCGGCTGGCTGGCGTTGTGGTTGCGCGAGCTGGGCGCTCACGTTCACGGTTACTCGCTGCCGGCCAATACCGAGCCTGCATTCTGGGATGTCGCTGCGCTTGCCGGGCGAGTTCCTGGCACCTTGGCCGACATCCGTGATGTGCAGCGTTTGAGTGAAGCCTTGAATGCGGCCCGGCCCGAGATTGTTCTGCACCTGGCAGCCCAGCCGCTGGTGCGTGAGTCTTACCGCACACCGTTGGATACCTATACGACCAATGTGATTGGCACGGTCAATCTGCTTGAAGCGGCACGGCAGTGCGAGTCGGTGCGTGCGGTGTTGGTAGTCACCAGTGACAAGTGCTACGACAACCGTGAGTGGCTCTGGCCGTACCGCGAAACAGATGCCCTCGGTGGGCATGACCCCTATAGCAGCAGCAAGGCGTGTGTAGAGGTGCTGTGTACCTCTTGGCGCGAGTCTTTCCTGCGTGAATCGGGTATCGCCCTGGCGACTGCGCGGGCGGGTAATGTCATTGGTGGCGGCGACTGGTCCGGCGACCGCTTGGTACCCGACATCCTGCGTGCCTGGCAGGCGGGGGAGTCGCTGACCTTGCGTTATCCACAGGCTATCCGTCCTTGGCAGCACGTGCTTGAGCCGTTGCAGGGCTACTTGCATCTGGCTCAGGCATTGGTAGAGCGCGGCGATGCCGTGGCGTCGGCCTGGAACTTCGGCCCGGATGCTGATGGCGTGGCCACAGTAGGTGAGCTGGTCGAGCAGCTTGCCCGGCTCTGGCCGGGTGACGCGCCCTGGCAAGTCGATGCGGCAGGGCAACCGCATGAAGCGGGATTGCTGTCGCTGGACTCCAGCAAGGCACGCCGACAACTTGGCTGGAGGCCGCGCTGGACGTTGGCACAAGCCCTTGAACACACCCTCGACTGGCACCGTGCCTGGCACGCCGGTCAAGACATGCATGCATTCAGCCGCGCGCAGATCGCGGCTTATCAAGGCGAGACCCCATGAGTGTACAAACGGCGCAACAGCTGCGCGAGCAGATAGCCGAGCTGGTAGGCCGCTATGCGGAACTGGAATTGGCCACCTCGCCATTCGTAGCGGGCGAGGACGCAGTGCCTCCTTCCGGCAAGGTCATTGGTGCACCCGAGTTGCAAGCCATGACCGAGGCGGTGCTAGACGGCTGGCTGACGACCGGGCGCTTCAATCAGGCCTTCGAAAAACGCTTGTCGCGTTACCTGGGGCGGCGTGGTGTATTGACTGCCAACTCTGGGTCATCTGCCAATCTTCTGGCTTTTTCGGCATTGACTTCGCCACGTCTGGGCGACCGTGCGATTGGCAAGGGCGATGAAGTGATTGGCGTGGCCGCAGGCTTCCCGACCACGGTCAACCCGATCCTGCAGTTTGGCGCAGTACCTGTGTTCGTCGATATCGAACTGGGGACCTATAACATCAATCCAGCCCTGATCGAAGCGGCGATTGGTCCGCGGACCAAGGCGATCATGTTGGCCCACACCTTGGGCAACCCGTTCAATCTCAAAGTGGTGCGCGAGCTGTGCGACCGTTACGGTCTGTGGCTGATCGAAGACTGTTGCGACGCCCTGGGTGCGACTTACGATGGTCGTCAGGTAGGCAGCTTCGGCGATCTTGGTACCCTGAGCTTCTACCCGGCCCACCACATCACCATGGGTGAGGGCGGTGCCGTGTTCACCGATTCGCCGCTGCTCAAGCGCATCGTCGAATCGTTCCGCGACTGGGGTCGTGACTGCTATTGCGGACCGGGCGAGGACAACACCTGCAGCAAGCGTTTCTGCTGGCAGCTGGGTGATCTGCCGCAAGGCTACGATCACAAGTACACCTACTCGCACCTGGGCTACAACCTCAAGATCACTGACATGCAGGCCGCCTGCGCACTGGCGCAGATGGACCGGGTCGATGACTTCATCGCTGCACGCAAGCGCAATTTCGATTGGCTTAGCGAGCGTCTGAGCGGTTGCACCGATCAATTGATCCTGCCGCACGCCACCGCCAACAGTGACCCGTCCTGGTTCGGTTTTCCGCTCACCCTGCGCGATGGTTGCGGGGTCGAGCGCCTGGATCTTCTGCGTCACCTGGATGCGCAGAAGATCGGTACGCGGCTGCTGTTCGCAGGCAACCTGACTCGCCAGCCTTATATGAAGGACCAGCAATACCGAGTGGCGAGCGAGCTGACGGTGACCGACAAGGTAATGAAGGACACCTTCTGGATCGGCCTGTGGCCAGGACTTTCCGAACAGCACCTCGAGCATGCTGCCTGCAACATAGAAAGCTACGTGCGCAGGTTGCGCTGACAGGTGCTCAATGCCGTTCAGTGGCCTTGGTGTGCGTTCAAACGCTGTGGACTCAAGGAGCCCGCGCGCAGCCACCGAGGCCAGGTCTTGAGTAGTCCACCCGACACGTCGAACGTTCTGCGTTAATTCAGGGTTTCAAAAGTCTATGGCCAATCAGTCCTTTCCACCTCTGTTTGTTGCGCCTACGCGTCCCTACTACTTGCTCGCGCCAGACTATCGCCGCAATTCGGCAGGCATTCGTGTGATGCACATGCTCTGCCATCTGCTCAATCGCTGCGGTCAGGATGCCTATATGTTTCCCGCTCAGACCAATCCGCTGTGGCATACGCCGCTGCTGACGGGGGACCTGCAGCAGCAACACGCACAGGCGGGGCGCCGGCCGATCGTGGTGTACCCTGAAGTGGTCCGGGGCAATCCTGCCAATGCACAATCGGTGGTGCGCTACCTTCTGAACCTGCCGGGTCTGCTTGGCGGTGATACGGAGTTTGCAAGCACGGACATGATTTTTGCCTACACGCAGAATTTGTTGCCGGAGGGGGAGAGCCAGGATCGCATCCTGTTCATGCCGCCCATCGATACCTCGATTTACAACAACCTGGCTAATCCCTATGACCGGCAGCGCAAAGGTTGGTTGATGTATCCGGGGCGGCATGTCGATGCCCTGAAGGAGCACCCTGAACTTGCAGCAAAGTGCACCATCATTACCGGTGAGTGGCCTGCCACCTCAGAGGAAATGGCCGAGCTGTTCCGAAGAAGCGAGCGGGTGTACTGCTTCGCGTCCACGGCCATTGCCCTGGAGGCGATACTGTGTGGCTGCCCTGCCGTTGTCCTGAAGTCGCCGTTCTTTGACGGTGTTCCGCTTGGCATCGAGGAGTTCGGGACGCATGGGTTGGCATTCGAGGATACTCCTGCGGCGATCGAGCATGCGATGGCCGGGATACCCATCGTCGGGGAAAAATATACTGCCTTGCAGAATCGCTTCTGGGAGCAACTAGGCACATTCATCGAGAAGACCCAGGCGATGCCCTGCACGACCTTGGGGGCAGATAACCCGGCGGTGGGCGAGGCACAATCGGCTGAGCAGCAGCGTGTCCGGGAGCGCAGCCAGTCCATCGAGCATTGGCTGCGGCAACGTTTCCCCTCCGAAGGGCAAGCGGCACTGATGACTCGGCGTCTTGAGGAGCGCTGGCATGATTTGCCGCGCTTCAATTTCATCATTGTACCGGATGGGCAGCCAGCCGCCACCGAGACCACACGGCAGAGTCTGCAAGCGCAAGGTTATCAATTCATCGATATCCACGTTGCCGTTGATGCAGATGTTGCAACGCTCAATGATCTGGCGTGGCAAATAGTCGACGGCCAGTGGCTGTGCTTTGTCCGTGCGGGCACTACATTCACGCCGTTCGGGTTGTTTGTACTGGCACTGGAGCTGCTCGATGCGCCAAGTGTCCGGGCGCTGTATGCGGACGAGATCGTCCGCGCACCCACAGGAGAGCTGGACACCCTGCTGCGTCCTGATTTCAACCTGGATATGTTCCTGTCCTGTCCGGCGAACATGGCCCGTCACTGGTTCTATCGACGGGATGTTTTTCTGAATGCGGGCGGGTTCGATCCGGAAAGCGCCGGGGCCGTTGAGTTCGGCTTGCTGTTGCGGCTGATCGAAGACTCCGATGGACTGGATGGTCTGGCGCATATCAGTGAACCTGTGTGTATCAGTGCCGCCACCGATCTGGTGCACAACCCCCAGGAACAGGCTGTTCTGCTGCGGCACCTGCATCAGCGCGGCTATCTTCAGGCCCGGGTCCAGATGCATCGGCCAGGTATTCATCGCATCCACTACGGCCATGCGGATACGCCACTGGTGTCGATTGTCGTTGCCGTCAAGGGGCGGTGCGACCGGGTACGCAGTTGTGTCACGTCGCTGATGGAAAAAACCACCTACCGAAACTACGAAATCCTTTTAGTCGACAACGGCAACACTGACCCGGCTACCCGTGCCTGGCTCGACGGTATGGCGGCGCTGGAGGCATCGGGTATCTGCGTGCTGCGTTATCCGTCCGAGTTCGATTACGGCGCTATCAACAACATGGCGGCTGGTCATGCTCGTGGCGATTATCTAGTGCTGTTGCATAGCGATACCGTCATTGTCCAGGACGACTGGCTGGATGCGTTGCTCAACCACGCGCAGCGTCCGGAAGTGGGCATCGTGGGTGCCAAGTTGCTGCACCCCGACGGCACGGTCGAATGTGCTGGAGTGGTACTGGGGTTGAACGGTCCGGCCCATTCGGCATTTTCTGGCCAGGCCGACAATGGCGGCTTTATGCAGCGTCTGGAAATGGATCAGAACTACAGTGCTGTTTCCGGAGCCTGTCTGATGATTCGCCGAGCGCTCTATGAGTCGTTGGGTGGAATGGACATGCCACAGTTGCAAGAAACGTACGGGGATATCGACCTGTGTCTGAAGGCTGGCCAGGCGGGCTATCTCACGGTTTGGACGCCCCACGCCGTGGTGTTGCAGGAGCGGGACAGCGCTCAGGAACAACCAGCGCTGTCGTCTCAAGAGGCAGGTACTGCGGATCAGGACGCGATGTACCGCAAGTGGCTGCCACTCATTGCCCGCGATCCGGCCTATAACCGGAATTTGTCTCTCCAGGGCGCGGGGTTCGAACTGGAAGCTGATTCGGCGCTGACCTGGAACCCGCTTGCATGGCGGCCGTTGCCAGTGGTGCTGGCGATGCCCAAGGACCTTGAAGGGGGCGGGTACGGCCGTGTCATCGACCCGGCATTGTCCATGAATATCAGTGGTGTGGCCGATGTACGCCTGAGCTTGCGTCATTACCTGCCAGCCGAGCTGGAGCGGCTTCAGCCGGATACCTGGGTATTGCAGCAGCAGGTCACTGAGGCGGGAATCGAATCGTTACGCCGCAATGCCCAATTCTCCAGCGCGTTCAAGGTCGCAGAGGTGGACGCTTATCTTCCCGGGTTACCCGAGGGGCATATGCTGCGTGCCAGCGTACCTGGAGATATCCAGGTTGCATTGCAACGCTTCGTGGGGCTGGCTGATCGGCTGGTGGTGCCGACTGAAGCCTTGGCCGAAGTGCTACGTGGCTCGAACCAGGACATTCGAGTGCTGCCCGATCGTTTGCATCCAGCGCGCTGGGGGGCGTTGGAGCGCCACCAGGCTATGGGGGGGCGTCCTCGCGTGGGTTGGGTTGGCGACTTCAGTGATGCAGATGTGCAGGCGCTGATGAAGGACGTTGTCGAGGCATTGGCCGGTGAGGTGGACTGGGTATGCCTCGGTGAGTGCCCGGAGCCGATGCGCGCTTACGTGGGTGAATTGCACGATCCGGTGCCGTTCGACCAATACCCGCAAAAGTTGGCGTCGCTGCACCTCGATCTGGCCCTGGCTCCGTTGGGGTATGGCCTGTTCGACGCCTGCCAAAGCAATGTGCGGCTGCTGCAATACGCTGCCTGCGGTTATCCCGTGGTGTGCAGTGATGTGCAGCCCTATCAGGGCTTGCCTGTGACCCGGGTGAAAAATACCGCCAGAGATTGGCTGAACGCGATCCGTATGCACGTTGCTGATCTCGATGCCACCGCCAGGTGTGCGGATGTCCTGCGAGAAACGGTACTGAGCCGGTGGATGCTGGATGAGCGATATGTGGAGCAGTGGTTGAAGGCGTGGCTCCCTGATTGAAGTGTGTGCCGGAGTAGTGGCAGCGGCGTATTACCGAACATTCATACAGCGCATTCGGGATCGGCGTGCGGCCATTGCTGCGGCCTGAAATGCGGATTTGCGGCGGCCAGGGCCAGAACCTGTCCTGGCGCCAATTTCAATTGAGCAAGGCAAAAGAGCGCGGAGTATTTAATGAAAACCATCAGCCAGCGTGACAAAGATTTATTTGAAAACCTGTTCGTTCTGGAACTTGCCAACAATCACTGGGGCAGGCTGGAGCGCGGGCTGAAAATCATCCGCGATCACGGTGCGATTGCACGTTTCAATAACGTCAAGGCCGCCATCAAGTTGCAGTTCCGTGATGTGGATGAATTCATTCATCCAGATTTCAAAGGCAATGCTGAGCTGCGCTATATCAAGAAAACCGAAGACACCAAGCTCAGCAAGGCTGAATTTGCGCGAATGGTCGAGGAAATCAGGAATCTGAGTTGCATTCCCATGGCCACGCCGTTCGACGAGGCATCTGTTGATCTGTGTGTCGAATTCGACATGCCCATCCTCAAGATCGCCAGTTCCGACATGAACGACTGGCCGCTGATCGAGAAAATTGCATCTACGCGCCGCCCGACCATCATCTCCACCGGTGGGGCATCGGAAAAGGATCTGGATGACGTTGTCCGCTACTTTGAAAAGCGCGATATCCCGTTGTCCATCAACCACTGCGTTTCGCTCTACCCCAGCGAGGACGACGAGCTGCATCTCGATCAGATCGACTACCTGCGTAATCGCTACCCTGGCCATGTCATTGGTTTGTCCACCCACGAGTACCATGACTGGCATTCGTCCATGTTGATCTCCTACGGCAAGGGGGTGCGCACCTGGGAGCGGCACATCGACATCCAGTACGAAGACGTCCCGGTTTCCAACTACTGCTCGTTGCCGGAGCAGTGCGACGCCTGGTACAAGGCCTTCCACAAAGCCAAGGAAATGTGCGGTGGCGTCAGCGCCAGCCGCCGCATCATCTCGCGAAAGGAAACCGAATACCTCAATGCCCTGGTGCGCGGTGCCTATGCGCGCCGTGACCTGGAACCTGGCTATGTTCTGGGCCGGGATGAGTTCGAGAAAGATTTCTACCTCGCTATTCCCCTGCACAAGGGGCAACTGTCTTGCCGCGAGGTGATGAATGGTGAACGCCTGTTGCAGCCGATCAAGGCCAACGAACGTCTGACCATCGAGCATATTGACGGCCCTTACAGCGAAAGTCCTGCGCTTAAAAATCTCATCCTGAGCCGGGGACTCTGACCATGACGCGTGTCGCCGAGCAAATCGCACAATGGCTGGTGCAGCAAGGGGTCGAGCAGGTTTTCACGGTCACCGGCGGTGGTGCCATGTTCCTCAATCAGGCACTGGGAGGCCATGAAAGGCTGCGTTGCACCTTCATGCACCATGAGCAGGCCTGTGCAATGGCTGCCGAAGGCTACGCGCGCATTACCGGAAAACCGGCGGTGGTGATGCTGACCACGGGGCCCGGGTCTATCAACGCGCTCAACGGCGTGCATGGTGCGTTCACTGACTCCATCCCGATGATCGTCCTCTCCGGTCAGATCAAGCGAGAAACCTGCACATCCTTCCGTGATGTGCCGGGGCTTCGGCAGTTGGGCGATCAGGAAGGCCCGACCATCGCGATGGCCAGTCCGGTCTGCAAGTACGCGCAGCTGGTGCGCTCGGAAAAAGACCTGGAAGTGATGTTGCCCAAGGCCTATGCCGAGGCCGTCGGTGGCCGCCCGGGCCCGGTCTGGCTCGACATTCCTCTGGATATCCAGCAATCCACGACTGCCATTGCCATACCCGCGCCTGACTGGTCCAAGCCGCCTGCAGCCGAAGGTCTGCGCGCCGCCTGCCGGGATATCGTCGGTAAGTTGCTGCAATCGCATCGTCCGCTGATCCTCGGGGGCACGGGGGTGCGGCTTTCGCGTACCGAGAAGCGCCTACTGGCGTTGATCGAGCGCTATCGTATTCCACTGGCCACGGCCTGGACGCACGATCTGATCGCCTCGGACCACCCGCTGTTCGCCGGTCGGCCTGGGACCATTGGCACGCGAGCGGGCAATCTCTGCCTGCAAGCTGCCGACTTCGTCCTCGTCTTGGGATCCCGACTGAACGTGCGCCAGACCAGTTACAACTGGCAGGCCTTCGCCAAGCATGCGTGGATCGCTCAGGTGGATATCGATGCGGCGGAGCTGGCCAAGCCCACCGTCCAGCCGCACTTGGGAGTGGCTGCCGATCTGGGCGATTTCCTCGATGTTCTGGAACAAGAGCTGGCACGCGCATGCCTTCCTGACTTCGGCGCCTGGGTACAGTGGTGCCAGCACATCGGAACCACCTATCGTGCTGCGGCAGAGCATCGTCAAATAGCAGGCGCTGCGCTCAACCCTTACGTGATGGTCGAGCGCATCTTCGGACAGATGCGCCCTGATGACATTGTCGTGTGCGGCAATGCGTCTGCCTGCATCCTGCCGTTCCAGGTGGGTGGTCTGCAGAAAGACCAGCGACTGTTCAGTAACTCAGGCTCTGCCTCCATGGGCTACGACCTGCCTGCCGCCATTGGTGCCGCGACGGCCGCTCGAACGCAGGGTGGGCAGCGCGTGATCTGCTTTGCCGGGGACGGCAGCCTGCAAATGAACATTCAGGAATTGCAGACGCTGAAAACCATCGGCGCCAATGTGATCGTTATCGTACTCAACAACCGCGGCTATCTGTCCATCTGGCAGACCCACGAGAACTTCTTCGGCCGGGTCATTGGTGCCACGCCTGAGTCGGGAGTGGAGTTTCCCGATTTTACCGCCGTGGCCCAGGCCTACGGGTTGCGTGCCGAGGCGATCGCATCGGAAGACGATCTGGACAGACTCGATAGCCTGTTGGAAACCGACGGTCCGCTGCTGATCGATCTGCATGTCGATCCACGACAAGAGTTCGTGCCGCGCATCAAGTCTCGTGTCGATGCACAAGGTGCTTTCGTCACCCCTGAACTTGACGATATGCACCCGTTCCTGGAACAGGCCGTGCTGGAGCAGATCCGCAGTGAGGCCCAGGCGATACGCGCGCGTTCCCACTCAATAGATGATTCCGGGGCCAACACCAATGGCTGACACAACGACATATAGCGCCACTGATTTTTTTGCCCTGCGTGACCAGGCAAGTGACTTGCCGGGCGTACACATCGAGCCGGGCCGGCACATCTGGATTTTCGGTGCCGGGAACTTTGGTCGCAGCCTTGCAACCGCCATGCAGGCACAGGGAATTGTCGTTAAAGGTTTTGTCGAAACCTCTCCTCGGGTTACGTCAGCCCTTGATTTGCCGGTGTTGAACTGGAACCAGCTGGCGAGTGAGCATCCTCAAGCGCAACTCGCTCTGGGTATTTTCAATCGTGACACCCCTTGTGACGAGTTGTTGAGCCTCGCAGCACGTGCCGGCTTCGCCCCACCATTGATGCCCTGGATGCTCTATGAACAATTCTCCCAGGCGCTGGGGTGGCGCTTCTGGTTGAGTGCGCGTTCCTTTCTCCTCGAGGCGATGGATAGAATCGCCAGCGTTGCCGAGGCATTGGCGGATCAGGAAAGCAGGAAAACACTGTATCGCATGTGCGCTTTTCGCCTTGGACTGGACATGGAGTACTCCAGTTTCTTGTCCAGTGATACCTGGTACTTCAATGAGCTGACCTTGCCCGCCTTGCGGGGGCGCGACATTACTTATGTGGATTGCGGCGCCTACGATGGCGATAGCTATGAAGAGCTGATTGGACACCCGCAGATCTCTTGCAAGCAGGCCTTTCTGCTGGAGCCCGATCCGCAGAACTTTGCCCGTCTGGTTAGCCGGGTGACGCTGAAGCAAAGCAATGCGGTGTGCTTGCCGATGGCGGCCGCCGAGACTTATAGCATCCTGACATTCAATGCCGGGCAGGGTGAAGCCTGCTCCATCAGTCATGAGGGCGGTGGAACATCCATTGCGGCGGTGGCGCTGGATCAGCTGTTGCCCTGCCTGCCCGTTGATCTCATCAAGCTCGACGTGGAAGGTGCGGAAGCCCAGGTATTGCGGGGAGCCGAGCAGATCATCCGGCGCAGCCGCCCAGTGCTGATCGTATCGCTGTACCATAACCCGCAGGACCTTTGGGCGTTGCCGGAGTTGCTGTTCGAACTATGCCGCAACTATCGGTTTTATATCCGGCAGCATGCGCCGAACACCTTTGAATCCGTCTTGTACGCAGTGCCCAACCCATGAATCTGCTGCTGACAGGGGGGACTGGCTTCTTTGGGCGCGCGTTGCTGCGGCATTGGCTGGCATTGGCCGAGGCAGGCGAGCAAGTGCCTGCGGTCACCGTGCTGAGCCGCGCACCGCAGAGTTTCCTGGTGCAGAATCCCGAGTTTGTAGATCAGCCGTGGCTGCGCCTGCATCAGGGCGACATCCTGGAGCCGGCTTCGCTGCCCGGGACGGGCGGTTTTACGCACGTGCTTCACGCCGCTGCGGATTCTACGGCAGGTCCGAAGCTTAGCCCCCTGCAGCGGTATACCCAGATCGTTGACGGTACCCGTCACCTGCTGGACTATGCCGCTGCTCATCGAATCCCCCGCTTTCTGCTGACCAGTTCCGGTGGCGTCTATGGTCCTCAGCCACCGGATATGGACGCCATTTGCGAGAGTTACAACGCGATTCCGGACCCGCTCGATGCGGCGCATGCCTATAGCGTCGCCAAGCGCTGTGCCGAGCATTTGTGTGCCCTGTACCAGCAGCAGTACGGCCTCCAGGTCGTTATTGCCCGCTGTTTCGCCTTCGTGGGTCGCGATCTGCCGCTGGACGCGCATTTCGCCATCGGCAACTTCATCCGGGATGCTCTCGCCGCACCGTCTATCACGGTCAATGGCGACGGAACGCCGGTGCGCTCCTACATGGATCAGCGCGATCTGGCGCACTGGCTCGACGTTCTCCTGCGCCATGGTCAGGCTGGACAGGCCTACAACGTCGGCTCGGACGTGGCTGTCACGATTGCTGAGCTCGCGCATCTGGTGCGTGACATATTGGCGCCGCAAAAGCCTGTGCACATCGCCTGCGGTGTGGCAGCAGCCGGGAATTTTCGAAACCGCTATGTACCCTCCATTCACAGGGCACGCATCGAACTGGGGTTGCGGTTGCAATATACCCTTGCGCAGTCGATCCGAAATGCTGCCCGGCAGGCACGGCCCGTTGGCTGAGTCGCCGCCGCACAGCCAACGGACATTCCATCATTCATCCGGTGTTTCAGGAACGAAAACATGATCAACGACTTTCCGTCCTCGCTGCAGCGTGAACACATCGCAACCCAATGTGTTTGCTGTGGCAGCACCGCGTTGCAAAAGTCTCCGGCCATCCTCATGCCGTTTGTTTCACACCGGGCGCTGGGTTGGCCGCCTGTGGTTATCGACGCCGATTGGGGGCTGCAAACCATCCCTCAGGGAATGGCTTACTGCGTGTGCAATACGCTTCACTGCGTGCGTTGCGAATTTCTGTTTCTTGATATCCGCTTCAGTGATCGCGAGATGCAGCGGTTGTATGACGGCTATTACGGTGAAAATTATGAGGCGCTACGTGAGCATTATGAGCCTGGGTTTCGCGAGCGGAATAAAACACTGACAACGCCAAGTGAGTATATCGAGCTGACAAGGGGCTTCATTCTTCAGCATACGACGCCGACCCGCATCCTGGATTGGGGTGGGGGAGATGGCATGAATACCCCGTTCAAGGGGCAAGGGTACGACACGGATATCTTCGATATCGACAAAAAGCCAACCGTGCCGGGCACCCGTGGCGTGTCGAAGGAAGAGCTCGGCGCGTCCAGTTACGACTTGATCGTTTGTCGCCACGTTCTTGAACATGTTCCCTATCCGTCGGATGCTCTTGGGGAAATACGTCAGTGCATGGGCGATGACACCTTGCTTTACATCGAGGTGCCGCATGAGGCGCTGATGGCGGGTCTTGGCGAACTCTCAGCCGGGAAGAAGCGACATTGGCACGAGCACATCAACTTCTTTTCAATTGAGGCCCTCAATAACCTGTTTGGTGCCTGTGGGTTTACTGTCTTGAATATTCAGTCAACCCCGGTCGTGAGTGATGCCAGGTTGAGTTCCGCGTCCCGCATCCTGCAAGCGGTGGTGAGAAAAACCAATCCAGCCACTCACGCAGATATCAGCTAGCCAGCAGTCGTTGAGCCAGACCCGGGTCTGGCTCGGTGCCGGATGAGTGGCACGGGAGGAAAGCGGACGTTGCATTGCCGTGTCGGGCACTTTGGCCGTATAACCGTGACTTGGCAGTCAAAACGTGCATCTCTAATCTATCGAGTCAGCGGGCAGCCACGTCGACGAGGCTTGCCAGGCCTGCGCAGCAGGGCCTGATCCCGCAATATCCGCTATGTCTACCGGGAAGCGACAATGATTGGCATTAAAAGCATCGCCAGTTACGTACCTGTGAAGGGTGTCGACAACTACGCCCAAGGTGCGAAATTCGGCAAGGATCAAGAATTCATTTTCGGCAAGATCGGTTCCACGTTCTTGCCGCGCAAGGACGCTGCCCAGGAAACCTCCGATCTCTGTGTCGAGGCCGCTAAAGCGTTGTTCGCCACCAACCCATCGCTGGACATGTCGTCAATCGATGCGCTGATCGTCGTCACTCAGAATGGCGATGCCGAAGGGCTGCCGCACACCGCAGCCATTGTTCAGCAAAAGCTTGGCCTGCCGACCCATATTGCAGCGTTCGATATCTCTCTGGGCTGCTCTGGTTATGTGTACGGCATCTACGCGATGAAGGGTTTCATGGAGGCGGCGGGCTTGAAAAACGGCCTGCTGATCACTGCTGACCCTTACTCGAAGATCGTTGACCCTGAAGACCGCAACACCACCATGCTGTTCGGTGATGCCGCTACTGCCACCTGGATGGGTGAGGGCGCACCTTGGCAACTGGGCAAGTCGCTGTTTGGCAGCGATGGAGCGGGGGCGGAGCACCTGCGTACGACCGAGGGCAAGTTCTTCATGAACGGTCGTCAGGTCTACAACTTCGCGCTGGTCAAGGTGCCGGCGCACCTGCAGCAACTGCTCGAAGCCAGCAAGCTGCAACCTGAGGATATCGATCTCTATTGCCTGCATCAGGGTAGTGCGGCGATTGTCGATGCCGTATCCCTGCGCTTCAATGAAGGCAAGCAGCGGGAAAGGTTCGTCAAGGACATGGTCGAGACCGGCAATACCGTGTCGTCCAGCATTCCGTTGCTGCTCGAGAAGCACGTGCTTGGCTCGCAGTGCCGGCGCGTCGCCCTGAGTGGCTTTGGCGTGGGCCTGTCGTGGGGCTCGGCGATCATCGAACGACGCGACTGATCGCTGTATCCACTAAAGAACGCCGCCGTTTCCCGGGCGGCGTTTTTGTTTGCACGCTTCTGCACGTCCGCTCCTGCAGGGGGGCGCCAAATGGCTGTTTTTTCCCTGACCTCAAGCCCTTGATTGCTGGGGCTGGCAGGATGCCAGTAATTTTTTTTGAAAATCCGCTAAAGCAACCCGCCCTGACGACGATAACTACTACGAAGGTTCTCTGTGCCACCCTCGGCGAATTGCCAAGGCCGGAAGCCGTAGTACCCAATCCAACGAGGAATTCGTCATGGCTTTGACCGTTAACACCAACACCACCTCTCTGGGCGTTCAGAAAAACCTGAACCGTGCTTCCGATGCACTGAGCACCTCGATGACCCGTCTGTCTTCCGGCCTGAAAATCAACAGCGCCAAAGACGACGCCGCTGGCCTGCAGATCGCTACCCGTATGACCTCGCAGATCCGCGGTCAGACCATGGCTATCAAAAACGCCAACGACGGTATCTCGATCGCTCAGACCGCTGAAGGCGCGATGCAAGAGCAGACCAACATTCTGCAGCGTATGCGTGAACTGGCTGTTCAATCGCGAAACGACTCCAACAGCTCGAACGACCGTGACGCTCTGAACAAAGAGTTCCAGTCGATGGCTTCGGAACTGACCCGTATCGCTCAGTCCACTCAGCTCAACGGCAAGAACCTGCTTGACGGTTCGGCCAGCACCATGACCTTCCAGGTTGGTTCCAACACTGGCGGCATGAACCAGATCGATATTGACCTGAGCGCCAAGTTCACCGCCAGCGACCTGGGTATCACCAGCACCATCACCATCACTGGTGCTACCAGCTCCGCCGCCGAAGCTAGCTTCAGCGCCGCTGTTTCGGCGATCGACAACGCTCTGCAGAAGATCAACACCAGCCGTGCTGACCTCGGTGCTGCACAAAACCGTCTGACCAGCACCATCAACAACCTGCAGAACATCAACGAAAACGCCGAAGCTGCTCGTGGCCGTGTACAGGACACCGACTTCGCTGCTGAAACTGCCCAGCTGACCAAGCAGCAGACTCTGCAACAAGCCTCGACTTCGATTCTGTCCCAGGCTAACCAACTGCCATCCGCTGTTCTGAAGCTGCTTCAGTAATCGCCTGATGGTTATCGGCGGAGGAGTGCACCGGTTGCGCTCCTCCGCCTTTTGCATTGAGAGGTGGTAGACATGGATATGAGCGTCAAGCTGAACTTGTCTTATCCGGCCGCGCGTCCGGCTGAGCAGGCCACCGGCAAGTCGGCGACCCAGGTAGTCCAGGCAGCTAATGAAGCCCAGGCGCCTACCCGGGAAAAAGCGTCTGAAACTGAACAAGTTAAAACTGCGGTCAAGGACATCGAGAAGTTTCTCGCCTCGAGCCGCCGTAATCTCGAATTTTCCACGGACGAAGAGTCCGGCAGAATTGTCGTCAAAGTGATTGCCAGCGAAACCGGTGAACTGGTCCGCCAGATTCCGTCGGAAGAAGTGCTGCGCATCGCCCACAGCCTGAGCGATGTGAACAGCCTGCTGTTCGACGCCAAGGTCTGATACCTTAAAGATTCAAATGTTCGCTAGAGTTGTTCGCTAGGGAGCAGCGCAACGGAGAGGGAGTTACTCATGGCAAGCCCAATTACAGCGAGCATCGGCACCGGTTCAGGAATGGACATTGGCGCTATCGTCAAAGTGCTGGTCGATTCTGATACTGCGGCCAAGTCGAGTCAGATCAAGCGCCAGTCCGCCAACAACACGGCGATGATCTCCGGGGTTGCCTCGCTCAAGAGTGCGCTGTCGACCTATCAGGCGGCCTTGAAAGGGCTCAATAACAAGGACGCGCCGGCGTTCCTTGCCTTCGCTGCAACCAGTGGCAATGAAAAAGCTGTTACCGCAACAGCGAACAACACTGCGGTGGCGGGTAGTTATCAGGTCGAGGTGGTCAAGCTAGCGACGTCTTCGCGCGTTGCGAGCAAGGTGTTCTCTGGCGCCGATGCAGCGATTTCTCCTGGTACCCTGGAAATCACTCAGAACGGCAAGGTCTACAAGGTTGAAGTCGGTGCCAATGCCACCCTGCAGTCGGTACGCGACAGCATTAACAGTACCTTGAGCAAGGATGGCATCACGGCCAACATCATCGATGATGGTAAAGGCGCGCGACTGGTATTCGGCTCGACCACTACGGGCCTGGGTTCGGATATTTCCGTAGATGGTATTCCCGAGTTGACCATCAGCAATAGTGTGGCGATGGCGGGTGATGCGGCTGGCCGGGTGGGCAATCTGGCCATCGATGCTGAGGTCAAGATCGATGGCATGACGGTTACCAGCAAGTCCAACAAGTTGGACAAAACTGTCAGTGGCCTGACGCTGGAGCTCAAGGCTGAAGGTGAAAAGTCGACGGTAACGGTTGGGCTCAACAGCGACGGTCTGAAAAAAGACGTTCAGACCTTTGTCGATGCCTACAACAACCTGGTCAAGACGGTTAACAGTCTGACTTCCACCAGTAAGGATGCAGACGGCAATACCGTTCTCGGTCCTCTGACGGGTGACCCGACCACTCGCTCGTTGCTGGCTTCGCTGCGCTCCGAGCTGGCTGTTGCGCAAACCGGTGGTGGGTTGACCTCGCTGAGCCAGCTGGGTATCAACACTGCCAAAGACGGTACCCTGGAATTCAACGACACCAAGTTCAAGGCGGCGTTGAACGACAAGAAGCTGGGCAGTGAAGTACAAGCGTTGTTCACCAAAGACGATGGTGTGCTTGCGCGAATGAACAAGGCCATTGATCCGTTCCTGCAATCAGGTGGTTCGCTTGACAAGCGTAATGATGCTCTCAATCGCTCGCAGCGATACCTTGAGTCGCAGCAGGAGGCGCTGAATTTTCGAATCGAAAGTCTGACGACATCGCTGACCAAAAAATACATTGCCATGGATGTCGCAGTCGGCAAGCTCAAATCACAGGCGGCTGGTATTACCTCGCTTTTTGAAGCCATGAATGCTCAAGCCAAGAAGTGAGTTTGATCGCCAAAAGCCCGGCAGCATCCTTTGGATGCGCCGGGCTTTTTCTTTTCTTCTAAAGTTTTTTGACGCCTGGACGATATAAGCGGTATTCGAAACCTTTTAGTTGTGACGAGGTAGAACATGAACCCTATGTTGGCCCTTCGGCAATACCAGAAAGTCAATGGTGTGGCGCAGACCTCCGAGGCCAGCCCCCATCGTCTGGTACAAATGCTGATGCAGGGTGGTCTTGATCGCATTGCTCAGGCCAAAGGCGCTATGGCGCGCAATGATGTTGCGCAGAGGGGCATTCTGATCGGCAAGGCTATCGGTATTGTCGGTGGCCTGCGTGAAGGTCTGGATCTGGACAATCATGCCGACTCGCTGGCCGAACTGGATAACTTGTATTCCTATATGAGCAAGCGTCTGATCGAAGCCAACGTGCAAAACGATCCGGAAATCCTCAATGAGGTCGCCCGGCTGCTGATTACCGTCAAGGAAGGCTGGGACGCCATCGGCGATCAATCCGCCGACGTCTAGGAGGTTGTCATGAGTGTCGTGCTCGAGCGTATCGAACAAACCCGCGAAGCATTGCTGGGTGCCCTGAACAGTCGTGACTGGGAGGCGATCAGCGAGCTCGACGTCAGTTGTCGGTTGTGTGTCGACGATGTGTTGGCCGAGGCATCGGTCAATGAAGAGGTGTTGCGCAGCAGTCTGGAGGAGTTGCTCGGGGTCTACCGGCAACTAATTGAGGTTGCAAGTGACGAGCGTCAATCAATAGTCGATGAGATGACACAGATCCGGCATGCCAAAAACGCGGCAAAGGTATACCATTTGTTCAGCTGAAGCTGGGCAAAACCATAAACAGGGCGCCATAAATTTGACTCTGTGCGGTTTTTTGACTTAACTAGTGGCTGTTTTCAAATTTCAGACGTCCGAACACTGACCGTTCAGTCGGAATGATGTCGAGCTTGCCCTCAATAGGGCGCCGAGATGACTAGGGAAGTTGCTATTGCATGTGGCGTGAAACCAAAATTCTGCTGATCGATGACGATAGCGTCCGCCGCCGCGACCTGGCGGTGGTGTTGAATTTTCTAGGCGAAGACAACCTGACCTGCTCAAGCCATGATTGGCAGCAGGTGGTTGAATCGTTGTCATCCAGTCGTGAAGTACTCTGTGTCCTGATCGGGACCGTGAACGCTCCGGCAAGTCTGATGGGCTTGCTTAAGACAGTGGCAGCGTGGGATGAGTTCCTTCCGGTTCTGCTAATTGGTGAAATTTCTTCTGCCGAGCTTCCGGAAGAGCTGCGCCGCCGCATTCTTTCCAATCTTGAAATGCCGCCGAGCTATAGCAAGCTGCTCGATTCGCTGCACCGTGCCCAGGTCTATCGCGAGATGTACGACCAGGCCCGCGAGCGCGGTCGCCAGCGCGAGCCGAACCTGTTCCGCAGCCTGGTGGGCACCAGTCGCGCCATTCAGCATGTGCGCCAGATGATGCAGCAAGTGGCCGATACTGACGCCAGTGTGCTGATCCTCGGTGAGTCGGGCACAGGCAAGGAAGTGGTTGCGCGTAACCTGCATTACCATTCCAAGCGTCGTGAAGCGCCCTTCGTACCGGTCAACTGTGGTGCGATCCCGGCGGAGCTGCTGGAAAGCGAGCTGTTCGGTCACGAGAAGGGTGCTTTCACAGGCGCCATCACCAGCCGTGCCGGGCGCTTCGAACTGGCCAATGGCGGTACGCTGTTCCTCGACGAAATCGGCGACATGCCCCTGCCCATGCAGGTCAAGCTGTTGCGCGTACTGCAAGAGCGGACCTTCGAACGGGTGGGTAGTAACAAGACCCAGGGTATCGATGTGCGCATCATCGCCGCGACCCACAAAAACCTCGAGAGCATGATCGAGGCGGGCACCTTCCGCGAAGACCTGTACTACCGCCTCAACGTGTTCCCCATCGAGATGGCCCCGCTGCGTGAACGCGTCGAGGATATCCCGCTGCTGATGAACGAGCTGATTTCGCGCATGGAGCACGAAAAGCGCGGCTCGATCCGCTTCAACTCGGCGGCGATCATGTCGCTGTGCCGGCACGGCTGGCCAGGCAACGTCCGCGAGCTGGCCAACCTGGTCGAGCGTATGGCGATCATGCATCCCTACGGTGTGATCGGGGTGTCGGAGTTGCCGAAAAAATTCCGCTACGTCGATGACGAAGACGAGCACCTGGTCGACAGCCTGCGTTCAGACCTGGAAGAGCGTGTAGCCATCAATGGCAGCATGCCGAGCTTCTCGACGCACGCCATGCTGCCGCCCGAAGGGTTGGACCTCAAGGACTACCTGGGCGGCCTGGAGCAGGGCCTGATCCAGCAGGCGCTGGATGACGCCAACGGCATCGTTGCTCGCGCGGCTGAGCGTCTGCGTATCCGCCGCACGACGCTGGTGGAAAAAATGCGCAAGTACGGCATGAGCCGTCGAGACGGCGAAGAGCAGGCGGAGGATTGACGCTTGCTTGAACACAACGGGGCGCCTTGGCGCCCCGTTGTGCGTTATACCCCTATCGTTTGCAGGGCTGTAGTCCCCGTCCCTGCTGCCTTTAGCAGGTTGCAACCCGGGCGGTTGCACCTGTCGGCTGACTATCCGGCACGTCTATTGCTATATCGCAGGCAACATACCGTTTTATGACGGTCAGTCACGCGAGAGAGCACGATGCCCCAGGCTGCCCCCATCTCCTGTGTCCCTACTTTGAAGGGGCCGAACGCCGCCGAGCAGGAAACTCGTCTTGGTCGGTTCGACCAGGTCTCCAGTCAGTTGAGTGAGTCTTTCAACTTGCTCGAAGCCCGGGTGACGGAACTCAAGGGTGAGCTGGCGGTGGTCAGTGCCCAGCGTATGGCGGAGCTGGCCGAGAAGGAGCGCCTGGCCAATCGTTTGCAGAACCTGCTCGACCTGTTGCCCGGCGGCGTAATCGTCATCGATGCTCAGGGGCGTGTGCGCGAGGCCAATCCTGCTGCCTGTGACCTGCTGGGTGAGCCATTGGTGGGCGAGCTGTGGCGTCAGGTCATCGCCCGCAGCTTCGCGCCGCGCGACGATGATGGCCACGAAGTGTCGCTGCGCGATGGTCGACGCTTGTCGATTGCCACCCGCTCGCTGGATGCGGAGCCCGGGCAACTGGTATTGCTCAATGACCTGACCGAAACCCGTCACTTGCAGGGTGAGCTGGCGCGCCATGAGCGTCTGTCGTCGCTGGGCCGGATGGTGGCCTCGCTGGCGCATCAGATCCGCACGCCATTGTCGGCCGCCTTGCTCTACGCCAGTCACCTGGCCGAGCAGAGCCTGCCGCTGGAAACGCAGCAACGCTTCGCCGGCAGCCTCAAGGAACGCCTGCACGAGCTGGAGCATCAAGTGCGCGACATGCTGGTGTTTGCCCGTGGCGAGCTGCCGTTGACTGACCGGGTGACGCCCAAGGCGCTGTTCCAGGCACTGCAGCAGGCTGCGCAGGTGCATGTTCAGGGGCATGCCGTACGCTGGCAGTGCGACAGTCACCTGGGTGAGCTGTTGTGCAATCGCGACACCTTGGTCGGTGCGTTGCTCAACCTGATTGAAAATGCCCTGCAGGCCAGCAGTGAGCCGGTGCGCATGAAGGTCCACCTGTACCGCCGCGGGCAAATGCTGCGCCTGTGTGTCAGTGATGCCGGCGGGGGAGTCGACAGCACCTTGCTGGCACGTCTGGGCGAGCCGTTCCTCACCACCAAGGCCACCGGTACCGGCCTCGGCCTGGCCGTGGTCAAGGCTGTGGCAAGGGCCCATCAGGGCACTCTGGAATTGCGTTCACGACCGGGCCGTGGCACCTGCGCGCTGGTGACCTTGCCGTTGATCGACGCGCTGAACATGGAGAACAAGCAATGAAGGCAATCAAGGTGCTGCTGGTCGAAGACGATCGGGCACTGCGTCAGGCCTTGGGCGATACCTTGGAGCTGGGTGGTTTTGCTTATCGCGCCGTCGGCTCGGCCGAAGAGGCGCTGGCGGCTGTGGCAGAAGAGGCATTCAGCCTGGTGGTTAGCGACGTCAACATGCCAGGCATGGATGGGCATCAGTTGCTGGCGCTGTTGCGGGTGCGTCAGCCGCAATTGCCGGTGCTGTTGATGACCGCTCATGCGGCGGTCGAGCGCGCGGTTGAAGCCATGCGTCAGGGCGCTGTGGACTACCTGGTCAAGCCGTTCGAGCCGCGAGCGTTGCTTGAGTTGGTGGCGCGGCATGCGCTGGGTGTTGTTGCCGGTGTGGCCGATGAAGGCCCGGTCGCCTGTGAGCCTGCCAGCGCACAGTTGCTGGAGTTGGCAGCGCGGGTGGCGCGTAGCGATTCCACGGTGTTGATCTCGGGCGAGTCGGGCACTGGTAAGGAAGTGCTTGCGCGATTTATCCACCAACAATCAACTCGCGCCAACCAGCCGTTTGTGGCAATCAACTGTGCCGCTATTCCTGACAACATGCTCGAAGCGACCCTGTTCGGTCATGAGAAGGGCTCGTTTACCGGCGCGATCGCCGCCCAGGCGGGCAAGTTCGAACAGGCTGACGGCGGCACGTTGCTGCTTGATGAGATTTCGGAAATGCCGCTGGGGCTGCAGGCCAAACTGTTGCGCGTCCTGCAGGAGCGGGAAGTGGAGCGGGTGGGCGGACGCAAGCCGATCGCCCTGGATATCCGCGTGGTGGCGACCACCAACCGCGATCTGGCGGGCGAGGTGGCGGCGGGGCGTTTCCGTGAAGACCTGTTCTATCGCCTGTCGGTGTTCCCGTTGGCGTGGCGGCCGTTGCGCGAGCGCAGCGCCGATATTCTGCCACTGGCCGAGCGCTTGCTGGCGCGTCACGTCAATAAAATGAAGCATGCCCCGGTACGTTTGTCGCCAGAGGCCAAGGCGTGTCTGCAGGCGTATGCCTGGCCGGGCAACGTGCGCGAATTGGACAACGCTTTGCAACGCGCACTGATCTTGCAGCAGGCGGGTGTCATCGAAGCGGCGGATTTTTGTCTGGCGGGTGCCATGCCGATGTTCACTGTAGCCCCCGTACAGGCAGCGCCAGTGCCGGCAGCCGAGGCGCTGGGCGGGTTGGGCGACGACATGCGCCGTCACGAGTTTCAGATGATCATCGATACCCTACGCTCCGAGCGCGGTCGCCGCAAAGAGGCGGCAGAGCGCCTGGGCATCAGTCCGCGGACCCTGCGCTACAAGCTGGCGCAGATGCGTGATGCCGGGATGGATGTCGAGGCCAGCCTGTACGCCACGTGAAGGGTGTGAATATTCGCAGTTTTGAACGGCCTGTAGGCAGAGCTGGCACTCTTGTTGCTATGTCCTGCCTATCCGCTGCGTGAGTGTCAAAAAAATGCGGGTCGTCGGAGAGAGAAGTCCATGAGCCAAGGTGTTGAATTTAATCGATTGATGTTGGACATGCGGGCCATGCAGATGGACGCTATGTCGATGCCGAAAGCGGCAGCCGCGCCTGAGCTCGGTTCGAGCAGTTTTGCCGACATGCTGGGGCAGGCCATCAATAAGGTCAGCGACACCCAGAAGGCTTCCACGCAACTGGCCAACGCCTTCGAAATCGGCAAGAGCGGCGTCGATCTGACGGACGTGATGATCGCCTCGCAGAAAGCCTCGGTATCGTTTCAAGCCTTGACCCAGGTGCGTAACAAAGTGGTCCAGGCCTATCAAGACATCATGCAGATGCCGGTATAAGGGCGAGATTGAGTCATGGCCGAAGCAGTCGTCGATAACGTGCCCGCAAAAAGCGGCGCGCCAGCGCCCAAGCCGCCGTTGTTCGGCATGTCGTTTCTGGAAAACATCTCGCAGATGCCTATGCTGCGCCAGGTGGGCCTGCTGGTGGGCCTGGCTGCGAGCGTGGCGATCGGCTTCGCCGTGGTGCTCTGGTCGCAGCAACCGGACTACCGGCCACTGTACGGCAGCCTGGCCGGCATGGACACCAAGCAGGTCATGGACACCCTGGCCGCTGCCGACATCCCCTACAACGTCGAGCCCAACTCCGGCGCTCTGTTGGTCAAGTCCGACGACCTGTCGCGTGCCCGTCTGAAGCTGGCTGCTGCGGGTGTGGCGCCGGGCGATGGCAACGTCGGCTTCGAAATCCTCGACAAAGAGCAAGGCCTGGGCACCAGTCAGTTCATGGAGGCCACCCGTTATCGTCGCGGCCTCGAAGGTGAACTGGCGCGCACTGTCTCGAGTCTCAATAACGTCAAGGCTGCGCGTGTGCACCTGGCGATTCCGAAAAGCTCGGTGTTCGTGCGTGACGAACGTCGCCCGAGCGCCTCGGTGCTGGTCGAGTTGTATCCGGGGCGTAACCTGGAAGCCGGCCAGGTGATGGCGATTGTCAATCTGGTGGCGACCAGTGTGCCGGAGTTGGACAAGTCCCAGGTCACCGTGGTGGACCAGAAGGGCAACCTGCTTTCCGAGCAGATCGGTAACTCCGAATTGACCATGGCCGGTAAACAATTCGATTACAGTCGGCGCATGGAAGGCATGCTCACCCAGCGTGTGCACAATATCCTGCAGCCGGTACTGGGCAACGACCGCTACAAGGCGGAAGTGTCGGCAGATGTGGACTTCAGTGCCGTCGAGTCGACCTCCGAGCAGTTCAACCCTGATCAGCCAGCGCTGCGCAGCGAACAATCGGTCAATGAGCAACGCTCCAGCAGCATGAGCCCGCAAGGTGTCCCTGGTGCCCTGAGCAACCAGCCACCAGGCCCGGCTTCTGCCCCGCAAACCACCGGCGGCGCACAGACTGCTGCCTCGGCCATCCAGCCCGGCCAGCCGCTGCTTGATGCCAACGGCCAGCAGATCATGGACCCGGCCACCGGCCAGCCGATGCTCGCGCCGTATCCTGCCGACAAGCGCCTGCAGTCGACGAAGAACTTCGAGCTGGATCGTTCCATCAGCCATACCCGCCAGCAGCAGGGGCGCCTGAATCGCCTGTCGGTGGCCGTGGTGGTCGATGACCAGGTCAAGATCGATCCGGCCACCGGCGACAGCACCCGTGCGCCGTGGGGGGCTGAAGACCTGGCACGCTTTACCCGCCTGGTACAGGATGCAGTGGGCTTCGATGCCAGCCGTGGCGACAGTGTCAGTGTGATCAACGTACCGTTCGCCGCCGACCGCGGTGAGGTGATCGCCGAGATTCCGTTCTACTCGCAACCGTGGTTCTGGGACATCATCAAGCAGGTCATGGGTGTGCTGTTCATCCTGGTGCTGGTGTTCGGTGTGCTGCGCCCGGTACTTAACAACATCACCGGCCATGGTAAGCAAAACGCCGGTGCCGATGGCGACATGGAACTGGGCGGTATGCTCGGTCTGGATGGCGAACTGGCCAACGACCGCGTGAGCCTGGGTGGTCCGCAAAGCATTTTGCTGCCGAGCCCGAGCGAGGGTTATGACGCACAGCTCAATGCAATCAAGAGCCTGGTGGCCGAAGACCCGGGTCGTGTGGCCCAGGTCGTGAAAGAGTGGATCAACGCCGATGAGTGATAACCGAGCCCTTACCGCGAAACTGACCCGGGTCGACAAGGCAGCGATCCTGCTCTTGTCCTTGGGCGAAACCGACGCTGCGCAAGTTCTGCGCCACATGGGGCCCAAGGAAGTGCAGCGGGTCGGCGTGGCCATGGCGCAGATGGGCAACGTCCATCGCGAGCAGGTCGAGCAGGTGATGAGCGAGTTCGTCGAGATTGTCGGCGACCAGACCAGTCTGGGTGTCGGCTCCGATGGCTACATTCGCAAGATGCTTACCCAGGCTCTGGGTGAGGACAAGGCCAACGGCCTGATCGACCGTATCCTGCTGGGTGGCAACACCAGTGGTCTGGACAGCCTCAAGTGGATGGAGCCGCGTGCCGTGGCTGACGTCATCCGCTACGAGCACCCGCAGATCCAGGCCATCGTCGTCGCCTACCTGGACCCCGACCAGGCCGGTGAAGTGCTGGGCAACTTCGACCACAAGGTGCGTCTGGACATCATCTTGCGCGTCTCGTCGCTCAACACGGTGCAGCCAGCAGCACTCAAGGAACTCAACCAGATCCTCGAGAAGCAGTTCTCCGGTAACTCCAACGCGGCGCGCACCACCCTGGGTGGTATCAAGCGGGCTGCCGACATCATGAACTTCCTCGACAGCTCGGTGGAAGGCCAGCTGATGGACGCGATCCGCGATATCGACGGCGATCTCTCCGAGCAGATCGAAGACCTGATGTTCGTCTTCAACAACCTCGCCGATGTCGACGACCGTGGTATCCAGGCGCTGTTGCGCGAAGTCTCCTCCGACGTTCTGGTGGTCTCGCTCAAAGGCGCTGACGAGAAGGTCAAGGACAAGATTTTCAAGAACATGTCCAAGCGTGCTTCGGAACTGCTGCGCGACGACCTGGAGGCCAAAGGGCCGGTGCGGGTCAGCGATGTCGAGACGGCACAAAAAGAAATCCTCACCATCGCCCGCCGTATGGCCGAAGCCGGAGAGATCGTGCTCGGTGGCAAGGGCGGCGAAGAGATGATCTAAAGCTTGTCCCGCGATTATTTGAGTGCGTGAAATCATGTCAACCAACGAGCACCTGAGTGAACTGATTCGCGCCGATGAAGTCGAGGCTTTCAATCGCTGGGCGCTGCCCAGTTTCGATCCGGAGCCGGAACCGGAGCCCGAACCCGAACCCGAAGTGGTTCAGGAGGAAGTCGAGGAAGTGCCACTGGAAGAAGTCCAGCCACTGACCCTCGAAGAGCTTGAGAGCATTCGCCAGGAAGCCTACAACGAAGGTTTCGCCACCGGTGAGCGCGAAGGCTTTCACAGCACCCAGCTCAAGGTCCGGCAAGAAGCCGAAATAGCCCTGGCTGCCAAGTTGGCCAGCCTGGAGCAGCTGATGGGCAACCTCTTGGAGCCGATTGCCGAGCAGGACAGCCAGATCGAGAAATCCCTGGTGAGCCTGGTTGCGCACATGGCCCGTGAAGTCATTGGCCGCGAGCTGCGCATCGATTCCAGCCAGATCGGTCAGGTCCTGCGTGAGGCACTGAAGCTCCTGCCGATGGGGGCTGACAATATCCGTATTCATATCAACCCGCAGGACTTCGAGCAGGCCAAGGCCCTGCGCGAGCGTCACGAAGAGCGCTGGAAGCTGCTCGAGGATGAGGCGCTGTTGCCTGGTGGCTGTCGCATCGAGACCGATCACAGCCGCATCGACGCGAGCATGGAAACGCGCATCGAGAAGGCCCTGGCGCAACTGTTCGATCAACTGCACGATCAGGCCCTGCATCCGGCGGCAGCTGATCTGGCGGTCGATCTGGGCGACACCAATGCGCCTTGAACGCACCAGTTTTGCCAAGCGCCTGGGCACCTATGCCAGCACCGTGAAACTGCCTGCCCAGCCCGTCGTCGAAGGTCGCCTGTTGCGCATGGTCGGCTTGACCCTCGAAGCTGAAGGTCTGCGTGCCGCGATCGGCAGTCGCTGCGTGGTGATCAATGACGACAGCTATCACCCGGTGCGGGTTGAGGCGGAAGTCATGGGCTTTGCTGGCAGCAAAGTCTTCCTCATGCCGGTCGGCAGCGTCGCCGGCATTGCGCCGGGTGCGCGGGTCGTGCCGCTGGCCGATAACGGCCGCCTGCCCATGGGCATGAGCATGCTCGGTCGCGTGCTTGATGGCGCCGGGCGGGCGCTGGATGGCAAGGGCGGGATGAAGGCCGAAGACTGGGTGCCGATGGATGGCCCGACCATCAACCCGCTCAACCGTGACCCGATCAGCGTGCCGCTGGACGTTGGCATCCGCAGTATCAACGGCCTGTTGACCGTTGGTCGCGGCCAGCGTCTGGGCCTGTTTGCCGGTACCGGCGTCGGTAAGAGTGTGCTCTTGGGGATGATGACCCGCTTCACCGAGGCCGACATTATCGTGGTCGGCTTGATCGGCGAGCGTGGGCGTGAGGTCAAGGAATTCATCGAGCATATTCTCGGCGCCGAGGGTATCAAGCGTTCGGTAGTCGTCGCATCGCCAGCTGACGATGCACCGCTGATGCGCCTGCGCGCAGCCATGTATTGCACCCGTATTGCCGAGTACTTTCGCGACAAGGGCAAGAATGTCCTGTTGCTGATGGATTCGCTGACGCGTTTCGCCCAGGCCCAGCGGGAGATTGCCCTGGCCATCGGTGAACCGCCGGCGACCAAGGGTTACCCGCCCTCGGTGTTTGCCAAACTGCCCAAGCTGGTGGAGCGTGCCGGTAACGGCGAGGCGGGCGGTGGCTCGATTACCGCGTTCTATACCGTGCTGTCTGAAGGCGACGACCAGCAGGACCCGATTGCCGACTCGGCGCGGGGCGTGCTCGACGGGCATATCGTGCTGTCCCGGCGCCTGGCTGAAGAAGGTCACTACCCGGCCATCGATATTGAAGCGTCGATCAGCCGGGTCATGCCACAGGTGGTCAGCCCTGAGCAGATGCGCGAGGCGCAGCAGTTCAAACAGTTGTGGTCACGGCTGTCCCAGAGCCGCGACCTGATCAGCGTGGGTGCCTATGTAGCCGGTGGCGATGCCGAGACGGATCTGGCTATCGCCCTGCAACCAAAGCTGGTGCACTTCCTGCGCCAGGGTCTGAACGACAATGTCGGTATGCAGCAGAGTCGTGAGCACCTGGATAGCGTGTTCGCCCAGCCTAAACCCGACGCAGGCGGCTGATAGCCCATGGCTCAACCCAGTCGTGCGGCGCGTCTGACGCCCGTGGTGGAAATGGCCGAAAATGCTGAGCGCCAGGCTGCTCAGCGGTTGGGGCAGTTCCAGCAGCAGGTGAACCTGGCGCAGGTCAAACTCGCCGAGCTTGACCGCTTTCGTGAAGACTACCAACTGCAATGGATCGACCGTGGCGGCCAGGGTGTGTCCGGCAGTTGGCTGGTCAATTACCAACGCTTTCTCGGGCAGCTGGAGAGTGCCATGACACAGCAGCGTCAGAGTCTGGCCTGGCACCAGAACAACCTGAACAATGCCCGCGGCACCTGGCAACAGGCCTATGCCCGCGTCGAAGGCCTGCGCAAACTGGTCCAGCGCTATATCGACGAAGCCCGGGTGATTGAAGACAAGCGCGAGCAAAAACTGCTCGATGAGCTGTCCCAGCGCTTGCCGCGTCACGATCGCTATTGAAGCAGGCTTTGACCGGGAAGGGTTGCCCCCGGGGCGTGGGGCTGCTAAACCTTCTTCTTGTTTGTAATCGTCGTAACGGAAGGAATCGCCCATATGACAGCGGTTAATGCTGAGATGTCCCAGGATGGGAAAAAACTGACGATCCAGGTCAAGGGTCGCTTTGACTTTGGTAAGCATCAGGAATTTCGTAATGCCTATGAGCACAATCGCCCGGAATTGGTCGTGGTTGATCTCAAGGACGCTACCTACCTCGACAGCTCGGCGCTCGGGATGCTGCTGATGCTGCGCGATCACGTCGGCGGTGATGACTCGGAGATCCGGGTGGTCAACACCAGCTCGGATGTGCGCAAGATTCTCGCCATCTCCAATTTCGACAAGCTGTTCGACATCAGTTGATCCGGGCCATGCCTGAATCGCGTTTGACCGTGCTCATCGCCGAAGATGGCGCGGCGGATCGTCTGTTGCTGGCGCGGATCGTCAGCAAACAGGGCCATGCAGTGATCACCGCGGAAAACGGTGAGCAGGCGGTGGCCTTGTTTGCCGAGCAACGTCCGCAACTGGTCCTGCTCGATGCGCTGATGCCGGTAATGGATGGCTTCGAGGCGGCACGGCAAATCAAGGCGCTGGCGGGTGAGGCGTTGGTGCCGATCATCTTCCTGACGTCTTTGAGTGAAGAGGAGGCGCTGGTGCGCTGCCTGGAGGCGGGCGGCGACGACTTTCTGGCGAAGCCCTACAGTCCGGTGATCCTCGCGGCCAAGATCAAGGCCATGGATCGCTTGCGACGCTTGCAGGCTACGGTTCTGGAGCAGCGTGATCAGATCACTCGCCATCACCACCACCTGCTCAATGAGCAGCGGGTGGCCAAAGCGGTGTTCGACAAAGTCGCGCATGCCGGTTGCCTGAGTGCGCCGAATATCCGTTACCTGCAATCGCCCTATGCACTGTTCAACGGTGATCTGCTGCTGGCCGCCTTTACCCCATCCGGTGATATGCATGTGCTGCTGGGTGACTTTACCGGGCATGGTTTGCCGGCAGCGGTCGGCGCCATGCCGCTGGCGGAAGTCTTCTACGGGATGACCGCCAAGGGCTACGGCCTGGCAGAAACCCTGCGGGAGATGAACGCCAAGCTCAAGCGCATCCTGCCTGTGGATATGTTCTGCTGCGCCGTGCTGCTCAATCTGAGTTTTCAGCGGCGTATGGTCGAGGTCTGGAACGGCGGGATGCCGGATGGTTACCTGTTGCCGGCCAATGGTGGTGCGCCGTTGCCATTGGTGTCCCGGCACTTGCCGCTGGGCGTGCTGGCGCCGGAGCGTTTCGACGACTCGACGCAGGTCTTGCCCCTGGCCCTGGGTGAGCGCTTGTTACTGCTCTCCGACGGCGTGGTCGATACCAGTGACGAGAGCGACCAGTTGTTTGGCGTTGAACGGCTGCTCCAGGTGCTTCGAAGCAATCGCCAGCCGGACTATTTGTTCGAGGAGGTGCTGCAGGCGCTGGAGATGTTTCGTGGGCGCTCCCGCGATGATGTCAGTCTGCTGGAGATTGGTGTCGTCGAGCCGGATGCGTTGTCACCGCCGCCGGTGATCTATTCTGACAGTGGACAATCCGCGCCGCTGGATTGGTCGCTGCAGTTCGAGTTCCGGGCCGAGACACTCAAACGGTTCAGTCCCTTGCCGTTTCTGTTGCAGCTGTTGCAGGAGATCCATGGCTTGCGGGCTCAGAGCGGCGCACTGCACAGCGTTTTGAGCGAGTTGTACTCCAATGCCCTTGAGCATGGGGTGTTGGGGCTTGATTCCGGGCTCAAGTGCGATGCCCAGGGCTTTGGTGAATACTACCGTCAGCGCAATGAGCGCTTGCAGGCGTTGTGCGATGGTTATATTCGAGTAGGGCTGCGCATTGAACCCCAAGCCCTGGGTGGGCGTCTTATCATCGAGGTTGAAGATAGCGGCAAGGGCTTCAATGTAACTAAAGTGCTCGCGCGCCCGCTGGCCGAGCAAGGTTTGTACGGCCGCGGGCTGAACCTTATTCGCCGGTTGAGCCGGCGTGCCGAGTGGGCTGACGAGGGGCGCCGCGTATGCGTGGAGTTCGCTTGGGAGGCTCTGGCATAATCCAACTTGATCAAGGAGTGAGCAAGTGTCCCATACCCATATCGATCATGAGGTTTTGAGCGGTCTTCAGGAGGTCATGGAAGATGACTACCTGACGTTGCTCGATACCTTTCTCAAAGACTCCGAAATCCGTCTCAGTCAGTTGCATGAGGCGACCAGTCCAGAACAGTTGGGCTATGCCGCGCACAGTTTCAAGGGCAGTAGCAGCAACATGGGCGCCAAAGCGCTGGCCGAACTGTGCAGGCAGCTGGAAGAGCGGGTCAAACAACCACCGCTGAACGATATTGAAGACCTGATCAATCAGATCGATCACGAATATGAAGCGGTTCGCCTGTTGTATACCGAAGAGCGCCAGCGCGTTTCTATTGGCTAAGGTCGCGCCATCAAACTTGGCGTAACTTTTGCAGATATTTTGCTAATTAATATTCCAGACCCTCTGTCGCGGAGATTCCTACATGCCCGTCGCTTCCAATCCATTGCTGCAAGTTGGTGCTGCGGCAAAGGCCTCGCGTGCTGCGGCCAATCAGCCCGACAAGCCTGTGCAGATGGCAAACGACAAGGCTTCAGGCTTCTCCAGCGTGTATGCGCAGGAGGCCCGGGACAAGTCATCGAAAGTCGCTGATGCGCCCAATCGCGACAAGAGTGTCCCGGCCAATAAAGACATTGCCGACGGCAAGGCATCTGCCGCAGGGCAGAAGAAAACTGCCGATAGCGGCAATACCTTGCCTGACGACCAGGACGACACGCTTCCAGTCGTCAGCGAAACGGCAGATCCGACCCTGCTCGATCCGAATCTGGTGGCGGGACAGGTAACCGACGCACAGCCAGGTGCCCAGTTGATCCAGGCCCAGGCAGAAGCGGTTGCGCCAGTTGTCCAGGCTGCGCAGCTACAGGCTCAGGCTTCAGTCGCAGCAGCGCCTGAGTTCGATCCCGAGGCCGATCCTTTGGCTGATCTGCCGGCCTTGCGCATGGCGCTGGAGCAGAGCGCGCAAGCTCAGGGAACCACGTCGGCGCATGCGGCGGGCAAGCCGGCGACGGCCCAGCCTGAAGCGACGTCAGGGCAACCTGCCGTCAATACCCTGGCGGCACTGCTCGACAAGCCAGGGGCGGATGCCGAGCAGAGTGAGGCGGGTGAGAAGGCGTTTTCCGGTTTGCTCGATGATGGCCTCAAGGACCTTAAGAGTGCCTCCACCGACACCCGTGTGGATAACTTTGCCGAGCGCCTGAGCGCCCTGACCCAGGCCGCTACGGCGAAAACCGCGAATGCCGTGCCAGTGGCTGCAGCGCCTTTGCATCAACCGCTGGCGATGAACCAGGGTGGCTGGACTGAAGGCTTGGTGAACCGGGTAATGTACCTGTCGAGCCAAAGTCTGAAGTCTGCCGACATCCAGCTGGAGCCGGCAGAATTGGGCCGTCTGGATATTCGCGTCAACCTGGCACCTGAACAGCAGGCACAGATTACCTTCACCAGTGGGCATGCCGGTGTGCGCGAGGCCCTGGAGAACCAGGTTCACCGTCTCAAGGAAATGTTCGCTCAGCAAGGCCTTGGGCAACCGGATGTGAATGTCGCCGACCAATCCCGTGGTCAGCAACAACCGGGCAGTTCCGACTCGCCACGCCTGAGTGGTGTGGCCGCGCGGCGTAATGCAGCGGCCGAGGAGGGCGAGGTTGCGGCAAACGCCACCCCCGTCGAGCAGCAGAGCGTAATCGGCTCCAGTGCGGTGGACTTCTACGCTTGATTGGGTCCCTGTAGGAGCGGATTCATCCGCGAAGGCCTGCACAGCAGGCCCGGCTTATGGGGCCGCGCTGCGGCCCATCGCGGATGAATCCGCTCCTACAGTCTCGGATCTGGCATAACACTTGCTCTTCCCACGCCATGTGACTGAATTCTCCGATGAATGACGGAATATTGGCATGGCGAAGAGCGACGTAGAGAAAGACCCCGCCGCGAAAGGCAAACTCAAGCTGATCCTGCTGCTGGTGCTGGCATTGCTGCTGGCGATCGGTCTGTCGGTTGGCGCCACCTGGTTCGTCCTGAACAAGTCCGCAGACAAGCCTGCGGCAGATCCGGCACTGGCCGGCAACGTCAAACCCGCGGCCATCTACGAACCCCTGGCACCGGCCTTCGTGGTCAACTTCAACCAGAACGGTCGGCAGCGCTACATGCAGGTGAGCATCACCCTGCAGGGGCGCGACCAGGCTGCGCTGGACGCGTTGAAGGTGCACATGCCGGTCATACGCAACAACCTGGTGATGCTGTTTTCCGGGCAGGGTTTCGACACCCTGGCAAGCCCGGTAGGCCAGGAGATGCTGCGGCAGAAAGCGACGGCCAGTGTTCAGGAAGTCGCCCAGAAGGAAGTCGGCAAACCGGTCGTTGACCAGTTGCTGTTCACCAATTTCGTATTGCAGTAGGAGCCACCGATGGCCGTGCAGGACCTGCTGTCCCAGGATGAAATCGATGCCTTGTTGCACGGTGTCGACGATGGGCTGGTACAAACCGAGAACAACGCCGAGCCGGGTAGCGTCAAAAGCTATGACCTGACCAGCCAGGATCGCATTGTCCGCGGACGTATGCCGACCCTGGAGATGATCAACGAGCGCTTCGCCCGTTACACCCGTATCAGCATGTTCAACCTGTTGCGTCGCTCCGCCGACGTCGCGGTTGGCGGTGTACAGGTGATGAAGTTCGGCGAGTACGTACATTCGCTGTACGTGCCGACCAGTCTGAATCTGGTGAAAATCAAGCCGCTGCGCGGTACCTCGCTGTTCATTCTCGACGCCAAGCTGGTGTTCAAGCTGGTGGACAACTTCTTTGGTGGCGACGGACGACACGCCAAGATTGAAGGGCGTGAGTTCACCCCGACCGAGCTGCGCGTGGTGCGCATGGTGCTGGACCAGGCCTTCGTCGATCTCAAGGAGGCCTGGCAGGCGATCATGCCGGTCAACTTCGAGTACATCAACTCGGAGGTCAACCCGGCTATGGCCAACATTGTCGGGCCTAGCGAGGCGGTGGTGGTGTCGACCTTCCACATCGAGCTCGATGGCGGTGGCGGCGACCTGCACGTGACCATGCCGTACTCGATGATCGAGCCGGTGCGGGAAATGCTCGATGCCGGTTTCCAGTCTGACCTGGACGACCAGGACGAGCGCTGGATCAAGGCCCTGCGCGAAGATGTGCTGGATGTCAGCGTGCCATTGAGTGCCACGGTTGCCCGTCGCCAGTTGAAGCTGCGCGACATCCTGCACATGCAGCCCGGTGATGTGATTCCGGTCGAGCTGCCTGAAGAGCTGATCCTGCGGGCCAACGGCGTGCCGTCGTTCAAGGCCAAGCTGGGTTCGCACAAAGGCAACCTGGCCCTGCAGATTATCGATCCGATCGAGCGCCGCTAAGCGGCGCCGGTTGTTCCAACTCCGAATTGATTGCCCGTCGAGGACAAAATGGCTAACGAAAACGACATCACTTCTCCAGAGGAGCAGGCGCTGGCTGATGAGTGGGCGGCTGCTCTGGAAGAAACCGGCGACGCCGGCCAGGCCGATATTGACGCTTTGCTGGCGGCAGATGTCGGCAGCGGCGGATCCTCCACCAATCGCTTGCCCATGGAAGAGTTCGGTAGCTCGCCACGCAGCAACGAGCAGGTGACCCTCGATGGTCCGAACCTGGACGTGATTCTGGATATTCCAGTGAGCATTTCCATGGAAGTGGGCAGCACCGAGATCAACATCCGCAACTTGCTGCAGCTCAACCAGGGTTCGGTCATCGAGCTTGATCGTCTGGCGGGTGAACCGCTGGATGTGCTGGTCAACGGCACATTGATCGCCCACGGTGAAGTGGTAGTGGTCAATGAAAAGTTCGGTATTCGCCTGACTGACGTGATCAGTCCGAGCGAGCGCATCAAGAAGCTGCGCTGAATGAGAAGGCTCTTGCACCGCAGCCTGGCATTGGCTGGCGCACTGTACATGGATGTAGCCCTGGCCGCGGCCCAGCCGGCCGCCGCAGTGGCGCCGCCGGGCAGTGGCGGCAATGCCGCTGGCCAGCTGACCCAACTGGTGCTGGGGCTGCTGCTGGTGCTGGGGCTGATTTTTCTGCTCGCCTGGCTATTGCGCCGGGTACAGAACGCCGCGCCAGGCAATGGTCAGCTCATCGAAATTCTCGGTAGCCGCACATTGGGGCCAAGGGATCGGTTGTTGCTGATTCAAGTCGGCAAAGAGCAGATTCTCATCGGCCACTCACCCGGCAGCATCGAGGCGTTGCACGTCCTGGCCGAGCCGGTCGATGTGCCGGCCAATGCGCGCCAGGCAACGCCAGAATTCGCCCAGCGCCTGATGGAGCTGATGGGCAAGGATCAGAAGGGTAAGTCGTGATGGGCGCATTGCGCATGATGTTGACGCTGCTGTTGCTGTTGGCAGCGCCGCTGGCCTTGGCCGCCGATCCGCTGTCGATTCCGGCGATCACCCTGTCCAGCGGGGCGGACGGTCAGCAAGAGTATTCGGTCAGCCTGCAGATTCTGCTGATCATGACGGCGCTGAGTTTCATTCCGGCGTTCGTCGTCCTGATGACCAGCTTCACCCGCATCATCATTGTCTTTTCCATCCTGCGCCAGGCGCTGGGCCTGCAGCAGACGCCGTCGAACATGATCCTCAACGGTATGGCGCTGTTCCTGACCATGTTCATCATGGCGCCGGTGTTCGACCGGGTGAACAAGGATGCGCTGCAGCCCTACTTGAATGAGCAGATGGTTGCCCAGGAAGCCATTACCAAGGCGCAGGTGCCGCTCAAGGACTTCATGCTGGCCCAGACCCGCCAGAGCGATCTTGATCTGTTCATGCGCTTGTCCAAGCGCACCGACATCGCTGGCCCTGACCAGGTGCCCTTGACTATCCTGGTGCCGGCTTTCGTGACCTCGGAGCTGAAGACTGCGTTCCAGATCGGCTTCATGATCTTCATTCCCTTCCTGATCATCGATCTGGTGGTGGCCAGTGTGCTGATGGCCATGGGTATGATGATGCTGTCGCCGCTGATCATCTCGCTGCCATTCAAGATCATGCTGTTCGTCCTGGTGGATGGCTGGGCCCTGATCATGGGCACCCTTGCTGGCAGTTTTGGCGGCGTCTGACGCCTCGAGGAGCAATAGATCATGACCCCGGAAGTCGCTGTCGATCTGTTTCGTGATGCGCTATGGCTGACCACCCTGATGGTTGCTGTGCTGGTGGTGCCGAGCCTGTTGGTGGGGCTGGTGGTGGCGATGTTCCAGGCCGCGACGCAGATCAACGAACAGACTCTGAGCTTCCTTCCGCGCCTGCTGGCGATGCTGGTGACGCTGATTGTGGCTGGCCCCTGGCTGGTGCAGAAGTTCATGGAATACATCCTGTCGTTGTACGGCAATATCCCACAGTTGATCGGCTGACCTGTCGATGCTTGAACTGACCGATACGCAGATCAGCTCGTGGGTGGCCAGTTTCATCCTGCCGCTGTTTCGTGTGACGGCTGTGCTGATGACCATGCCGGTGTTTGGCACGACCCTGGTGCCGGCGCGTGTGCGCCTGTACTTTGCCTTGGCAATCACCGTGGTGATCGTGCCCGGTTTGCCACCGATGCCTGAGGTCCACGCGCTGGACCTCAGTGCGCTGCTGCTGGTTGCCGAACAAATCATCATCGGTGCCCTGTTCGGCCTGTCGCTGCAGTTGTTTTTCCAGGTCTTCGTGATTGCCGGGCAGATTGTCGCGATCCAGATGGGGATGGCGTTCGCCTCGATGGTCGATCCGGCCAACGGCGTCAACGTTGCGGTGATTGGCCAGTTCCTGACCATGCTGGTGACCTTGTTGTTTCTGGCCATCAACGGTCATCTGGTGGTGTTTGAGGTGTTGACTGAAAGCTTTACCACCTTGCCGGTGGGCAGTGGCTTGCTGGTCAATCACTTCTGGGATCTGGTCGGGCGCCTCAGCTGGGTGCTGGGCGCTGCGCTGTTGCTGGTGCTGCCGGCCATCACTGCGTTGTTGGTGGTCAACATCGCCTTTGGTGTGATGACCCGTGCGGCGCCGCAGTTGAACATCTTCTCCATTGGTTTTCCGCTGACGCTGGTGCTCGGGCTGGTCATCTTCTGGATCACCCTGGCGGACATACTTCCGCATTACCACGCACTGGCTTCCGAAGCCTTGCAGTGGATGCGTGAACTGGCACGGGCGCGCTGAGCATGGCAGAGAGCGAAAGCGGTCAGGACAAAACAGAAGACCCCACCGACAAGCGCAAAAAAGACGCGCGGGAAAAGGGCGAAATCGCGCGTTCCAAGGAGCTAAATACCGTAGCGGTAACCTTGGCGGGGGCGGGCGCGTTGCTGGCGTTCGGTGGTGGTATGGCTCAGGCCATGATGGAGCTGATGCGCAGCAATTTCACCTTGTCGCGCGAGGTCATCACCGATGAGCGGTTTATGGGTATTTTCCTCATGGCTGCCGGTAAATCCGCCCTGGTCATGGTTCAGCCGGTTTTGCTGGTATTGCTGGTTGCTTCCATAATCGGGCCGGTGGCGCTGGGTGGCTTCCTTTTCTCCGGCAGCTTGTTGCAACCCAAATTCAGTCGAATGAACCCGCTCTCTGGTATCAAGCGGATGTTCTCGGTCAATGCGCTGTCCGAGTTGCTCAAGGCATTCGCCAAATTCTTGATGATTCTGATCGTGGCCTTGGCGGTGCTATCGGCGGACCGGGATGACCTGTTGGCGATTGCCAATGAACCCCTGGATCAGGCAATCATTCATTGCGTGCAGGTGGTGGGCTGGAGTGCGTTGTGGATGGCGGCCGGATTGCTGCTGATTGCCGCGGCGGATGTACCGATCCAGCTGTGGCAGACGCACAAGAAAATGCTCATGACCAAGCAGGAAGTGCGTGACGAATACAAGGACAGCGAAGGCAAGCCGGAGGTCAAGCAGCGTATCCGCCAGCTCCAGCGCGAAGCTTCGCAGCGCAGGATGATGGCTGCGATCCCCGAAGCCGATGTCATCATTACCAACCCGACGCACTATGCCGTGGCGCTCAAGTACGATCCGGAAAAAGGTGGCGCGCCGCTGCTGTTGGCCAAGGGTGCGGACTTCATTGCCTTGAAGATTCGTGAAATTGCCAATGAACACAAGATTCAGGTACTTGAGTCTCCGGCCCTGGCGCGTTCGATCTACTACTCCACCGAGCTTGAGGAAGAAATTCCGGCCGGGCTGTATCTGGCAGTGGCCCAGGTGCTGGCCTATGTCTTCCAGATTCGCCAGTACCGCGCCGGCAAGGGCAAGCCGCCGGAGCCCCTCAAGGATCTGCCGATTCCGCCGGATCTACGGCGCGATTAACGGCCAGGGTCCCACAGAAAACACCGCAATTCTCAAAGTTGGAAGGCTTCTTGCAAAGGCAGCGCAGCGCGCGTCAGAAACGCGTCAAAGTTTTGCTTGAGCTAGACGAGGAATACCGGTGGATCGCTCCCAGTTAATCAGCAATGCCCGTAATAACCTGGCCGGGTTAGGCCGGGGAAATCTGGGTGTGCCGCTGTTGCTGCTGGTGATGTTGGCAATGATGATGTTGCCGATCCCGCCGTTCCTGCTCGACGTGTTTTTTACCTTCAACATCGCCTTGTCGATTGTGGTTCTGCTGGTCTGCGTTTACGCCCTGCGACCCCTCGATTTCGCCGCGTTTCCGACCATTCTGCTGGTGGCTACCTTGTTGCGTCTGGCCCTGAACGTGGCCTCGACGCGGGTGGTGATGCTCCATGGTCAGGATGGCCATGCAGCCGCAGGTAAGGTGATCCAGGCCTTCGGTGAGGTGGTGATCGGCGGCAACTACGTGGTCGGTATCGTAGTGTTTGCGATCCTGATGATCATCAACTTCGTGGTGGTGACCAAAGGTGCCGGGCGTATTTCCGAGGTGAGTGCGCGTTTCACCCTCGATGCCATGCCGGGCAAGCAGATGGCCATCGACGCCGACCTCAATGCCGGTCTGATCGATCAGGCCCAGGCCAAGGCGCGGCGCTCTGAAGTCGCCCAGGAAGCCGAGTTCTACGGTTCGATGGACGGTGCCAGCAAGTTCGTGCGTGGTGACGCCATCGCCGGCTTGCTGATCCTCTTCATCAACCTGATCGGCGGCATGCTGGTCGGTATGTTCCAGCACGGCATGACGTTCGGTGATGCCGGTAAAGTCTATGCCCTGTTGACCATCGGTGACGGTTTGGTGGCGCAATTGCCATCACTGCTGTTGTCCACCGCTGCAGCCATCATGGTCACCCGTGCTTCCGGCTCCGAAGACATGGGTAACCAGATCAACCGGCAGATGTTCACTTCACCCAAGGCGCTGGGGGTGTCGGCGGGGATCATGATCGTCATGGGCCTGGTGCCGGGTATGCCGCACTTCGCCTTCCTGAGTTTGGGCCTGGTGGCCGCAGGCGGTGCCTACTGGCTCTGGCGCAAGCAGAATCAGGTCAAGCTCAAAGCGTTGGAAGAGGTTCAGCGTCAGCAGGATCTGTTGCCCTCGCCACAGCGTGCCATGGAAACCAAGGAGCTGGGCTGGGACGACGTTACGCCAATCGATATGATCGGCCTGGAGGTCGGCTACCGGCTGATTCCCCTGGTTGACCGTAACCAGGGTGGGCAGTTGCTGGCGCGGATCAAGGGGGTGCGCAAGAAGCTCTCCCAGGACCTGGGCTTTCTCATGCCCACCGTGCATATCCGCGACAACCTCGACCTGGCCCCCAGCGCCTATCGCCTGACCTTGATGGGGGTGATCCTGGCCGAGGCCGAGATCTATCCGGATCGCGAGCTGGCGATCAACCCCGGGCAGGTGTTCGGTACCCTCAATGGTATTGCTGCGCGCGACCCGGCGTTTGGTCTTGAAGCCGTGTGGATTGACGTCAACCAGCGTAGTCAGGCGCAATCGCTGGGTTATACCGTGGTCGATGCCAGTACCGTGGTTGCCACGCACTTGAACCAGATCCTGCACAAGCACAGTCACGAGCTGATTGGTCACGAAGAAGTCCAACAACTGCTCCAGGTGCTGGCCAAAGCTTCGCCTAAGCTTGCCGAAGAGCTGGTGCCGGGTGTCATTTCATTGTCGGGCCTGCTCAAGGTCTTGCAGGCGTTGCTTGCCGAGCAGGTGCCGGTGCGTGATATACGCAGTATTGCCGAGGCTATCGCCAATAACGCGAGCAAGAGTCAAGATACCGCCGCGCTGGTCGCGGTGGTGCGCGTCGGATTGTGTCGCGCTATCGTGCAAAGCATTGTCGGCGTTGAGTCCGAGCTACCTGTGATCACCCTGGAACCAAGGTTGGAACAGATTTTGCTCAATAGTCTGCAAAGGGCCGGGCAAGGTCAGGAAGACGGTGTTCTTCTTGAGCCGAGCATGGCCGAAAAACTTCAGCGTTCGTTGATCGAGGCTGCCCAGCGTCAAGAGATGCAAGGGCAACCGGCGATCCTGCTGGTCGCAGGACCGGTACGGGCAATGCTGTCGCGCTTCGGTCGCCTGGCTGTACCGAATTTGCATGTTTTGGCGTATCAGGAAATACCTGACAACAAGCAAGTTACCATCGTTGCCACAGTAGGCCCCAACGGCTGAGGTAGTGGGTTATGCAAGTTAAGCGTTTTTTCGCCGCCGATATGCGTCAGGCCATGAAGCTGGTTCGAGATGAGCTGGGGGCTGAAGCCGCCATCATCGGCAACCGACGGATTGCTGGCGGTGTCGAGCTGACGGCTGCGCTGGACTACAAGCTGTCCGCCCTGGCGCCACGGGTTCCGAATGTGGAGCTCGAAGACGAGCTGCGCAAGACCCAGTCGCGGATTGTCACCGCCCAGGCCGAGCTCAGCAGTCGCAGCGAAAGTGAAGAGGGCAACCGTCAGCTGTTTGCCGGTTTGCCCCTGACCGCCTCCGAGCCCCTGGTCGAGTCGGCTGTCGATGAGCCGGCCGCGCCGATTGCAGTCGCGCCTGCGCCGGTTGATCCGCGCCTGTTCGATGCCATGCGCTCGGAACTCACCGGGTTGCGCGAGCTGCTGGAAGTCCAGCTGGGTTCGTTGGCCTGGAGTCAGTTGCAAGGCAATCAGCCACAGCAGGCCAACCTCTGGCGCCGCCTGCAGCGTATCGGCCTGACTGGCCCGCTGTCGCGCGAGTTGCTGGATCAGATCAGCAGCATCGACGAACCACGCCGTGCCTGGCGCATGCTGCTCGCGCACCTGGCACGCAGAATCGATGTGCCGGAAGTCGAACCGATCGAAGAGGGCGGTGTCATTGCCATGGTCGGCCCGGCCGGCATGGGCAAGACCACCACCCTGGCCAAGCTGGCAGCGCGGTATGTGCTCAAGTACGGCGCGCAGCATTTGGCGCTGGTGAGCATGGACAGTTTCCGCATTGGTGCCCAGGAGCAGCTCAAGACCCTGGGGCGGATCCTCAATGTCTCGGTGACCCACGTCGATCCCGGCCAGTCTCTGGCCCAGGCGCTGGAGCCGTTGTTGCGCAAGCGTGTGGTACTGATCGATACCGCTGGCCTGCAAGCCAGTGATCCGGCGCTGCGCATGCAACTGGAGACGCTTGCCGGTCGCGGCATCGCTTCGAAGAACTACCTGGTGTTGGCGACGACCAGCCAGAAGCAGGTGCTCACTGCCGCCTATCACAGCTACAAGCGCTGCGGGCTGGCCGGGTGCATCCTGACCAAACTTGATGAAACGGCCAGTCTCGGCGAAGTCCTGAGCCTGGCTATCAGTCACGAATTGCCAGTGGCCTATCTTACCGATGGGCCGCGCATTCCTGACGATCTGCACCTGCCGCGCCGGCACCAGTTGGTGAGCCGAGCGGTGAGTGTGCAGATGCAGGACGAGCCCAGCGAAGAGGCGATGGCCGATATGTTCGCTGATCTCTACCACAGCCCCGGCAAGCGTGTTGGCTGAGGTGATTGTGAAGACGTTGCAAAGTATCTGCATTGATGGACTGCCAGGCATTTTTCAGGTGTTGAAAGCGCAGCCGGTCATGTGGCCTCGGTCTAAGCAAGACAAGGTAATGAACAAACATGGGTAGCATGCATCCCGTACAGGTGATCGCCGTGACTGGCGGCAAAGGTGGCGTCGGCAAGACCAATGTGTCGGTGAACCTGTCATTGGCGCTGGCAGAGCTTGGCCGTCGGGTCATGTTGCTCGATGCCGACCTGGGCCTGGCCAACGTCGACGTATTGCTCGGCCTGACGCCCAAGCGCACCCTGGCCGACGTCATCGAAGGCCGTTGTGAGCTGCGCGATGTGCTGCTGCAGGGGCCGGGGGGCGTGCGTATCGTGCCCGCTGCGTCCGGTACGCAGAGCATGGTGCACCTGGCGCCCGCGCAGCACGCTGGCCTGATTCAGGCGTTCAGCGAGATCGGCGACAACCTCGACGTTCTGGTGATCGATACCGCTGCAGGTATTGGTGACTCGGTAGTCAGTTTTGTCCGTGCCGCACAAGAGGTGCTGCTGGTGGTGTGCGACGAGCCCACCTCGATCACCGACGCCTACGCCCTGATCAAACTGCTCAACCGCGATTACGGTATGAACCGTTTCCGCGTCCTGGCCAACATGGCGCAGAGCCCTCAGGAAGGGCGCAACCTGTTCGCCAAGTTGACCAAGGTCACAGATCGCTTCCTTGACGTCGCCCTACAATACGTCGGCGCGGTGCCTTACGACGAATGTGTGCGCAAGGCGGTGCAGAAGCAGCGAGCGGTCTATGAAGCCTTTCCGCGTTCCAAGTGCGCGCTGGCGTTCAAGGCCATTGCTCAGAAGGTCGATACCTGGCCGCTGCCTGCCAACCCACGAGGTCACCTGGAATTTTTTGTCGAGCGCCTGGTGCAACCGACAAGCGCGGGACCGGTGCTATGAATGCCAGCGGATACCGGATGTACAGCAAGGCTTCACGTGATAGCCAGTGCGAGTTGATCGAGCGTTATGCACCACTGGTCAAGCGTATCGCCTATCACCTGCTGGCCCGCTTGCCCGCCAGTGTGCAGGTGGAGGATCTGATCCAGGCCGGCATGATTGGCCTGCTTGAAGTCGCCAACAAGTACGACGCGAGCAAGGGTGCCAGCTTCGAGACCTATGCCGGCATCCGGATCCGCGGCGCAATGCTTGACGAAGTACGCAAGGGCGACTGGGCACCGCGCTCGGTTCACCGTAATACCCGCATGGTCAGTGACGCGATTCGTGCAATTGAAGCAAAAACCGGTCGTGACGCTAAAGATCACGAGGTTGCTGCCGAACTTCAATTGAGTCTCGATGATTACTACGGGATTTTGAATGACACCCTGGGCAGCCGCCTGTTCAGTTTCGACGACCTGTTGCAGGACGGCGAACATGAAGGCCTGCACGAGGATGGCGCCAGTGCCCAGCTCGAGCCTTCGCGCGATCTGGAAGACGAGCGCTTTCAGGCAGCCCTGGCCGATGCCATCGCCAACCTGCCTGAGCGTGAGCGTCTGGTGTTGGCGCTGTACTACGACGAAGAGCTGAACCTCAAGGAAATCGGTGAGGTCCTCGGTGTCAGCGAGTCGCGCGTCAGCCAGTTGCACAGCCAGTGCGCGGCGCGTTTGCGTGGCCGCCTGGGGGAATGGCGGGCGCGTTGAACGCAGGTTCAATGCAGTCGCCAAATGTAGTGCCCGAATTGATTGAATGCGCGTTCCGCGCTGAGCGCGTTAAAGACTGCTTGGAGGTCTAATTGAACAAAGACATGAAAATCCTCATCGTCGACGATTTTTCGACGATGCGGCGGATCATCAAGAACCTGTTGCGTGACCTGGGCTTCACCAACACCCAGGAAGCCGACGACGGCAACACGGCGCTGCCGATGCTCGAAAGCGGTCATTTCGATTTTCTCGTGACTGACTGGAACATGCCTGGCATGTCCGGTATCGACCTGTTGCGCAAAGTGCGTGCCGACGAGCGTCTCAAGCACCTGCCGGTGCTGATGGTGACTGCCGAAGCCAAGCGCGAGCAGATCATCGAAGCGGCCCAGGCCGGCGTCAACGGCTATGTGGTCAAGCCGTTCACTGCCCAGGTGCTGAAAGAAAAGATCGAGAAGATCTTCGAGCGCGTCAATAGCTGAGACTCGCCACGGGGGCGCTATGGAGCAAACACATTCATCGTTGGACGGCTTCGAGTCAACACTCAAGAAGCACGCCCACGAACTGGTCGACAGCCTCGAACGAGGCAAATTTGGCGACGCGGTGCAACTTATCCATCAGCTGAACCAGACCCGTGACCGAGGCCTGTACCAGGAAGTGGGCAAACTCACGCGTGAGTTGCACAGTGCGATCGTCAGTTTCCAGATCGATCCGCAGATGCCTCAGGCCGAGGAAGTCTCGCAGATCACCGATGCGACCGAACGTTTGTCCTATGTGGTCAAGCTGACCGAGGGCGCGGCGAACCGCACCATGGACCTGGTCGAGGAGAGCACTCCGGTGCTCCACGAATTGAGCGACGAAGCCCGCGACCTGCGCGCCGACTGGCAGCGCTTTCTGCGCCGTGAAGTGGCAGCGCCGGAGTTTCGCGAGTTGATGCACCGCGTCGATCGTTTCCTGGAGCGTAGCGAGGAGGGCAGCCGCAAGGTCGCCGGCCACCTCAACGACATTCTGCTGGCTCAGGACTATCAGGACCTGACCGGTCAGGTGATCAAACGTGTCACGGCGCTGGTCACCGAAGTAGAAAGCAATCTGCTCAAGCTCGTGCTGATGGCCAGTCAGGTCGACCGGTTTGCCGGCATCGAACATGACCACCAGCAGCTACGTGCTGAAAAAGATCAAGAAAAACATCCGACTCGGGGTGAAGGTCCGCAGATTCATGCCGATAAACGTGAAGACGTTGTGTCCGGTCAGGACGATGTCGACGATCTGCTGTCCAGCCTGGGTTTTTAGGGAGCACGTTTAATGAGCTTCGGCGCCGATGAAGAAATCCTTCAGGATTTTCTGGTAGAAGCCGGCGAGATTCTTGAGCAACTGTCCGAGCAACTGGTCGAGCTGGAAAGCCGTCCGGATGATGCCGATTTGCTCAATGCGATCTTTCGCGGTTTTCACACTGTAAAAGGGGGCGCCGGCTTCCTCCAGCTCAACGAGCTGGTGGAGTGCTGCCACATCGCCGAAAACGTCTTCGACATCCTGCGCAAGGGTGAGCGACGCGTCGATGCCGAACTGATGGACGTGGTCCTGGAAGCCCTGGATACGGTCAACAGCATGTTTGGTCAGGTCCGTGAACGCAGCGACATTACTGCGGCCACCCCCGAGCTGCTGGCCGCCTTGTCGCGCCTGGCCGAGCCTGCGCCTGCCGAGCAGGCCGCCGCGCCTGAGCCGGTGCCAGAACAGGCGCCAGAAGCCGCTGCCGAAGCGGACATCACCGATACCGAATTCGAACAGCTGCTCGACTCGCTCAATGCGGTCAAGGCTGAAGCCGAAGCCCAGGTGCAAGCACCGGCTGCGGCCAGCGATGAAATCACCGATGCCGAGTTCGAGTCGCTGCTCGATCAGTTGCACGGCAAGGGCCAGTTTGCGCCTGACAGCGCCAGTACTCCTGCACCGGTGGCAGCCGCCACGCAAGGTGCCAGCGACGAAATCACCGATGACGAGTTCGAAGCGCTGCTGGACCAGTTGCATGGCAAGGGTAGCTTTGCCGTTGACGCATTGCCGGGTGCTGCGGCGCCCGCGGCTGAAGCAACAGCTGCTGCGTCAGGCGATCACATTTCCGAGCATGAATTCGAAGCCTTGCTCGATGAGCTGCACGGCAAGGGCAAATTCGCCCCTGACAGCGTTGCCAGCGCCACTGCGCCTGCTGCTGCCGCCGTCGCTGCCAAGCCCGCTCCAGCCCCTGCGCCAGCTCCGGCAGTTGCCAAGCCTGCCGCTGCACCGGCCAAGGCCGCTGCGCCAGCCCCTGCGCGGCAGGCCGCTCCGGCTGCCGAGAAGCACGCCAACGAAACGGAAACCACCGTGCGGGTCGATACCGCGCGCCTGGACGAGATCATGAATATGGTCGGCGAACTGGTGCTGGTGCGTAACCGCTTGGTGCGCCTGGGCCTGAACAGCGGCGATGAAGCCATGTCCAAGGCGGTGTCGAACCTCGATGTGGTGACCGCCGACCTGCAGACCGCGGTGATGAAAACCCGCATGCAGCCGATCAAGAAGGTTTTCGGGCGTTTCCCGCGCCTGGTTCGCGACCTTGCACGGCAGCTGAAGAAAGAGATCAACCTGGAGCTGGTCGGTGAAGAAACCGACCTCGACAAGAACCTCGTCGAAGCCCTGGCCGACCCGTTGGTGCACTTGGTGCGCAACGCCGTCGACCATGGCGTCGAAACCCCGGAAGAGCGCGAGGCGGCGGGCAAGTCCCGTGGCGGCAAAGTCGTACTGTCGGCCGAGCAGGAAGGCGATCACATCCTGCTGTCGATCTCCGACGACGGCAAGGGTATGGATGCCAACGTTCTGCGTGCCATCGCGGTCAAGCGCGGGGTGATGGACAAGGATGCCGCTGACCGACTCAGCGACACCGAATGCTACAACCTGATCTTCGCCCCCGGCTTCTCGACCAAGACCGAAATCTCCGATGTTTCCGGTCGTGGCGTGGGCATGGACGTGGTGAAAACCAAGATCGCCCAGCTCAACGGCTCGATCAACATTTACTCGACCAAGGGCCTGGGCTCGAAGATCGTCATCAAGGTGCCGTTGACCCTGGCGATCATGCCGACCCTGATGGTCATGCTCGGCAATCAGGCGTTCGCGTTCCCGCTGGTCAACGTCAACGAGATTTTCCACCTGGACCTGTCGCGCACCAACGTGGTCGACGGCCAGGAGGTGGTCATCGTGCGCGACAAAGCCTTGCCGCTGTTCTACCTCAAGCGCTGGCTGGTCAGTTCTGCCGCTCATGAAGAGCAACGCGAAGGGCACGTGGTGATCCTTTCGGTGGGCACCCAACGGATCGGTTTTGTTGTCGATCAGTTGGTCGGCCAGGAAGAAGTGGTCATCAAACCGCTGGGCAAGATGCTCCAGGGCACGCCAGGCATGTCGGGCGCCACCATTACCGGTGACGGGCGCATTGCGCTGATCCTCGACGTTCCGAGCATGCTCAAGCGTTACGCCGCCCGGCGTATTTGATTCTGGTGGCGCGGCCCGCACGCCGCGCCCCCTAATGGAGTGTTTATGGCAGTCAAGGTCCTGGTGGTGGATGATTCCGGTTTCTTCCGCCGCCGAGTCTCGGAAATTCTTTCAGCGGACCCGACTATTCAGGTCGTGGGTACCGCGACCAACGGCAAGGAAGCGATCGACCAGGCACTGTCGCTCAAGCCCGATGTCATCACCATGGACTATGAAATGCCCATGATGGATGGCATCACCGCTGTACGTCACATCATGCAGCGCTGCCCGACCCCGGTGTTGATGTTCTCCTCGCTGACTCACGAAGGCGCGCGCGTAACCCTCGACGCCCTGGATGCCGGTGCCGTCGATTACCTGCCGAAGAACTTCGAAGACATCTCGCGCAACCCCGAGAAGGTCAAGCAGATGCTGTGTGAAAAGGTGCATACCATTTCCCGCAGCAACCGTCGTCTGGGCAGCTATGCCGCGCCTGCGCCACAGCCGGCCAGCCCGGTTCAGCCAAGCGTCAGTAGCCTGGGCAGCAGCCCGGCACCGCGTGCTGCCGCACCGGTACGTGCAGCGGCGTCGGTTACCTCGCCTGCGCCCAAGCGCAAGCCTTACAAACTGGTCGCCATTGGTACCTCCACCGGTGGTCCAGTGGCACTGCAGCGGGTCCTGACCCAGCTGCCAGCCAATTTTCCGGCGCCGATCGTGCTGATTCAGCACATGCCTGCGGCCTTCACCAAGGCGTTCGCCGAGCGCCTGGACAAGCTGTGCAAGATCAGCGTCAAGGAAGCCGAAGACGGCGATATCTTGCGCCCCGGCCTGGCCTTGCTGGCTCCGGGCGGCAAGCAGATGATGGTCGACGGTCGCGGTGCCGTGAAGATCCTGCCGGGCGACGAGCGCCTGAACTACAAGCCATGTGTGGACATTACCTTTGGCTCGGCGGCGAAATCCTACGGCGACAAGGTGCTGTCGGTGGTCCTCACCGGTATGGGTGCCGACGGCCGTGAAGGCGCCCGCCTGCTCAAGCAGGGCGGCAGCACGGTGTGGGCCCAGGATGAGGCCAGCTGCGTGATCTATGGCATGCCCATGGCCATCGTCAAGGCCAACCTGGCCGACGCGGTCTACAGCCTGGACGAGATCGGCAAGCACCTGGTCGAGGCGTGCGTCTGATGGATGTCTTGAGCCTAATCGGGATCATCCTGGCCTTTGTCGCGATTATCGGCGGCAATTACCTTGAGGGTGGTCACCTGTCGGCGCTGATCAACGGCCCTGCGGCCCTGATCGTACTGGGTGGCACGTTGGCCGCGGCACTGCTGCAATCGCCCATGAGTGCCTTCAAGCGCGCGCTGCAGATCGTGCGCTGGATTCTGTTTCCGCCACGTATCGACCTGGCCGGCGGCATCGACCGGGTGGTCAACTGGAGCCTGACTGCACGCAAGGAAGGCCTGCTGGGCCTGGAAGGGGTGGCGGATGCCGAACCCGATCCTTATGCGCGCAAGGGCCTGCAACTGCTGGTCGACGGTGCCGAACCCGAAGCCATTCGCAGCATCCTTGAGGTGGATTTCTACACCCAGGAAAGCCGCGATATCCAGGCGGCCAAGGTGTTCGAGTGCATGGGCGGCTACGCGCCGACCATCGGTATCATCGGTGCGGTGATGGGCCTGATCCATGTCATGGGCAACCTGGCCGACCCTTCGCAACTGGGCAACGGTATTGCCGTAGCGTTTGTTGCCACCATTTACGGTGTTGCGAGTGCCAACCTGATCCTGCTGCCGATTGCCAACAAGCTCAAGGCCCTGGCCATGCGTCAGTCGCGCTACCGGGAAATGCTCCTGGAAGGCCTGCTGTCGATCGCCGAAGGCGAGAACCCGCGCTCGATCGAGCTGAAGCTTCAGGGCTTCATGGAGTAACACATGGCGCGCCGTCGACAACCCGAGGAACATGAAAACCACGAACGCTGGCTGGTGTCCTACGCGGACTTCATCACCTTGCTGTTCGCCTTCTTCGTGGTCATGTATTCGATTTCCTCGATCAACGAGGGCAAGTACAAGATCCTCTCCCAGGCGCTGATCGGAGTGTTTAACGACCCCGAGAAGAGCATGCGGCCGATCCCCATCGGCGAAGAGCGGCCGCTGACGGTCAAGCCGGCCGAGCCGCTGATCAAGGACAGCGAGCAGGTCGACGCCGGTCTTGCGCAAACCAGCAGTGATCCGTTGAAAACCATTACCGATGACGTGCGCGACGCCTTTGGCGATCTGATCAAGTCTGACCAGATGACCGTGCGTGGCAACGAGTTGTGGGTCGAGATCGAGCTCAACTCTTCATTGCTGTTTGGCAGCGGTGATGCGATGCCCAGCGATGTCGCGTTCAACATCATCGAAAAGGTCGCGAAGATCCTCAAGCCCTTCGCCAACCCGGTGCATGTCGAAGGTTTCACCGATGATTTGCCGATCCGCACCGCGCAATACCCGACCAACTGGGAACTGTCCTCGGCCCGTGCGGCCAGTATTGTCCGCTTGTTGGCAATGGAAGGGGTCAACCCGGCGCGCATGGCCTCGGTCGGTTATGGCGAGTTCCAGCCGATCGCGGCTAACGACACGGCCGAGGGTCGTGCGCGCAATCGCCGGGTAGTGCTGGTTATTTCACGCAACCTTGAAGTGCGCCGCAGCCTGACCGGTACCGGCAGTGCCAATGCCACGCCGGATGCGGCAATGAAGCGGGCTGGCACACAATCTGCACCGCCAGCGGTATCACCGACGGTGGGGGGCAATCGCGTCAATCCTCCGTCACCGAACCTAAACCGTTCCCGGACCGGCACGTAGTCGTACCGGGAGGAAGCAATGCAATGAGAGTCTGGGCAGTAGCCAATCAAAAAGGTGGCGTCGGTAAGACCACCACGTCCATCGCCCTGGCCGGCTTGCTGGCCGAGGCGGGCAAGCGCGTGGTCGTGGTCGACCTCGACCCCCATGGGTCCATGACCAGCTACTTCGGACACAACCCGGACGTTCTGGAACACAGCTGCTACGACCTGTTCCTGCACAAGGGCACGGTGCCCGAAGGCTTGCCAGGGCAACTGCTGCTGCCGACCAGCGACGAAAACATTTCCCTGCTGCCGTCCAGTACCGCGCTGGCGGTGCTCGAGCGCCAGTCACCGGGACAAAGTGGCCTGGGCCTGGTAATCGCCAAGTCTCTGGCGCAGCTGTGGCAGGATTTCGATTACGCGATCATCGACAGCCCGCCGCTGCTCGGCGTGCTGATGGTCAATGCGCTGGCGGCCAGCCAGCAACTGGTGATCCCGGTACAGACCGAATATCTGGCGGTGAAGGGGCTGGAACGCATGGTCAGTACCCTGGCCATGGTCAATCGCTCGCGCAAGCAAGCCTTGCCATACCACATCGTGCCGACCCTGTTCGACCGCCGCACCCAGGCCTCGATGGGCACCCTGCGGGTGTTGCGCGACGCTTATCCGGAGACTATCTGGCAAGGCTACATTCCGGTCGATACGCGTCTGCGCGATGCCAGTCGTGCCGGGCTGACACCGTCGCAATTCGATGGCAAGAGCCGCGCAGTGGTGGCCTATCGCGCCCTGCTCAAGCACCTGCTGACGCACAACATCGCCCAGCAGGTGGCCTGATGAATCGCCCGCAAAAGCTTGCTACGGGTCCGCAACTGGCACTGCAGTCCTACCTTGATGGTTTGCTCCACGAAGCCACTGAAGTGCTGGAACTGGTGGAGCCATCAGTCGCAATCGACGAGTTCCAGGCCGCAGTGCTTGAGGAGCAGGCCCGCGATGCACAGATTGCCCCGACGCCTCGTCCGGCAGTGATCCCGGTAGCGCCGCTGCCCTTTGCCGAACCCGCACCGCTGGTGCTGCCGCCGGTCATGCCGGTTGTAGCGCTGCAACCTGAGCCTGAGTTGGCCAGTGTCGAGCCGGCCACTGCGTTGCCTGCGCCGGTCGAGCCGCTGGTGGAAGTCCACTTGCCACCTGCGCCCAACCAGCCGGTGCCGCCTGTAACGGTTGACGGGCGTCCGGCATGGGCGGCCGAACCGTTCGAGTGTCTGTTGTTCGACGTCGCCGGGCTGACCCTGGCGGTACCACTGGTGTGCCTGGGGTCGATTTATTCGCTGGCCGGGCATGAGCTGACACCGCTGTTCGGTCAGCCGGACTGGTTCCTGGGCATCCTGCCGAGCCAGAGTGGCAACCTGAAGGTGCTCGATACCGCGCGCTGGGTCATGCCGGACCGCTACCGCGACGACTTTCGCCAGGGCCTGCAGTATGTAATTTCAGTCCAGGGGTATGAGTGGGGCCTGGCTGTACATCAGGTCAGCCGTTCGTTGCGCCTGGACCCCAACGAGATCAAATGGCGCAGCCAGCGCGGTCAACGACCCTGGCTAGCCGGTACGGTCATTGAACACATGTGCGCGTTGCTGGACGTTGCCGAACTGGCCGAGTTGATCGCCAGCGGTGCGGTCAAGCAGCTGCACGCCAACCATAAATAATCGGTCGCGCCTGCGATCGTACTGAGCACACCGCCGAAGGCGGATTTTGAGGGATAGGGGAATGAAAAAGTCGTCTGCACAAGGTTCCGAAGATCCGATCCTGCAGTGGGTAACCTTCAAACTGGACAACGAGTCCTACGGCATCAACGTGATGCAGGTGCAGGAAGTCCTGCGCTACACCGAGATCGCCCCGGTCCCGGGTGCCCCGAGTTATGTGCTGGGCATCATCAACCTGCGTGGCAACGTCGTCACCGTGATCGACACCCGCCAGCGCTTCGGCCTGATGTCGAGTGAAATCACCGACAACAGCCGTATCGTCATCATCGAGGCCGACAAGCAAGTAGTCGGCATCCTGGTCGACAGCGTTGCCGAAGTGGTTTACCTGCGCCAGTCGGAAATCGAGACCGCGCCGAATGTCGGTAACGAAGAATCGGCCAAGTTCATCCAGGGCGTGTGCAACAAGAACAACGAACTGCTGATCCTGGTCGAGCTGGACAAGATGATGACCGAGGAAGAGTGGTCCGAGCTGGAGAACATCTGAGTTGATCTTTGAGGTTGCAGTCATATTTCTGGCGTTGCTCTGGGCGATCAGCCTGTGGTTTTTCCTCAACTACAGCAAGCGCCAGCGTGAGCTGGCTGCCCAGCAGGCCCAGGGCGATGCGTTGCGTGACCAGCGCATCAAAGACCTGGCCAAGCGCCTGGACGACTACCAGAACGGCAGCGTACGCATGGGCGAAGCCCTGCATGAGTTGCGCGCGACGGTGGCGCCGCTGCCGGACAAGCTCCTGCAGCTGGAGCAGCGCGACCCCAACAGCCTGTCGTTCGCCCAGGCGGCGCGATTGGTCGGTATGGGCGCGAGCGTCGATGAGTTGACCCAGTCTTGTGGCCTGACCCAGGCCGAGGCGGAGTTGATGAGCAAGGTGCATCGCAGCTGAGGCTGGGAGGATTGAGCCCTGTGGCACACAGGGCCCAGTCTTCAGGCTTCTGGTTAACTGTTGAACTTGTTGGCGTCGGTTCACTTTTGTGGGAGCTGGCGTAGCCGGCGATCGACCGCGAAGGGGTCGCCATTCATGCGCATGCCGGCCAAGGCCTTTCCTGCAGCTGGTTAATCGATTTCGGGCAGTCGCAGGTTCGCCGGGCTGATATCCCGCTCCTGTGGACCCTCATCGGCGAATCCCGCTGGCACCTTACCCCTGAGCTGCCAGGCAAAGGCGATGATTTCGGCAATCGTCAGGTACAGTGCCTCGGGAATCCGGTCGCCCAGTTCCATGCGCGCCAGCAGGCGCACCAGTTCGGCACTCTCGTAGATCGGCACTTCGTGTTCGCGGGCGATGGCCAGGATTGCCTCTGCCAGTTCATCGTCACCCTTGGCACTCAGTGTCGGGGCCTGTTGTCCGTCGTAGGTCAGGGCAATGGCCTGGCGTGGGGTCTTGTCGGTCATGCGGTTTCATCCACCCAGCGTTGTTCCAGACGGGTACGCGGTCCTTGCGGCGGTGTGCCGTGATGGCAGTGCAACTCGGCTACATTCAGCCCGCGCGCCAGCAGACGCTCGCGCAGACTGCCCAGCTGGCTGTCGATCAGTTGCGCGGTGCTCGGAAGTTCGGCCCATAGTTGACTCGACAGGCTGCCCTGGCGGATCTGTGCCTGGACCTGCAGAGGCCCCAGCGGGTGCAGGTCGAATGACAGCTCGATACTCCAGAGCATCTCCAGAGGATCGCGAAGCTCACGCTCCGGATCGCTTTGCTGCTCCTGGGTTTCTTCGCGCTGCAGTTTCATTTGTACGGGCATGAAGTCCTGGCCCGTGCGCAGAGGGATTTCCAGCTGCCAGGTGGTCTGCAGATTACCGTCGGCAGTAGTGCCGGTCTGCTCCAGGCTGGCCAGTTGATGGCTTTGCAGTCGCGAAATGGCCGCGGCGGCCAGGCGCAGCAGGTGTTCCAGGTCGCCTTCGCCGTCCTGGCTTTGCAATAGCCGCGAGGGCAGGGGAAAGCCGCCAGGCTGTGGCCGCGGGCTTACCTGGCCGAGCATGCCAAGGGCGGTACGGACCATGCCGGGCATTGCCTGCACCAGGGTGCTGGCAGCGGCGGCCGGATTGAACTGAACATTGCCGGGAGTACCCGGCAGCAATTGTGCGACCAGGCGTACCACCTGGGCCTTGAGGTCGGGTCCGAGATTGGCGGGCAGCCCGGCAAGCAGCTTGGCCTCCAGGAATACACCGCTGTTGTTCAGGGCCTGTGCCAGGCCTTTGGGGTCGCTGAGCTGGCGTACGTCCGGCAGGCTGGCCAGCAGTTTGTCTACCGTGGCGCGCAGTTCGCTGGACGAGGTGTTGTCGTCGCGCGCCTGCTGCAGGGCATTGAGCAGGCCCTGCAGGGAAGCCTGGCGACTTTGTTGGGTACTCAGTTGTTGGGCAATTGCCAGTTGTTCCTGACGTCCGCTCAGTGGCACGAAGCTCAACGATTGATCGCTCTGAACTCGCGCGCTGAGCAAGCTGCCTACCGGCAGTGGGCGAGGGCTGTCGATGGTCAGGGTAGCGCCGGCCTGGGGGCCGCCGAGCAGACTCACCAATGAACGGAACTGGGCCAGTTGACCGGCGGTCTGGGGCAGGGCCTGACTGGTCAGAACCTTACCTTGCAACAAGGTGCCAATGGGCATTTGCCGGGTATCGATGCGGGTCAGGCTGGCCACACTGTTGGCAATCGCCTGTTGCACGGTGATGGTCAGGTTCGAGGTGCTGCTCTGACTGACCGCCAGCTGACTACCTTGGGCCAGGGGCTGGTTGCTGCTGGCCTGGACATTGGTTTGTTTGCCGCTTTCCTGGGTCAGCTTGAGCAGCATCTGGAAGTCCTGGCCGACCTGGCGCAGCGCCAGAACCTCGGCCTTGGCGGTTTCGCCGGGGGCCAGCAAGGCTTGTTGTGGCTGCAGCAGGCGCAGCAATTCGCCGGTCATTGCCGAGCGCTGCTGAGCATTGGCCGGAATCTGCGCACCAAGGTTGTTAATTTCGCCTGTCATCAGCTGGCAACCTGTTGAAATAGCCCTCTTTGCAGTAGGACATCACATGTATAATGCCGCCCGATCTTTCGCGATCAGAGCGGCCGGGCCGTATCTTCACTGCCAGTATAACGGCAGGGCCGGGACCGACTTGAGACAGGCATCCCAAGCATAAGGCGAAACTGTGACCCCTCATCTGGAAGCCGTGGGCCTGGCCTGCGAGCGCGACTGGCGAATGCTCTTCGAAAACCTCGAACTGCACCTGGCTGCAGGCGACATGCTGCAGATCAGCGGCCCCAACGGTAGCGGCAAGACCAGCCTGCTGCGCTTGCTGGCCGGCCTCATGAGCCCGACGGCCGGGCAGATCCGTCTCGACGGCAAACCCCTGGCCGAACAGCGCCACGAACTGGCGAAGATCCTCCTGTGGATCGGTCATGCTGCCGGTATCAAGGACTTGCTCAGCCCTGAAGAGAACCTTGCCTGGTTGTGCGCCCTGCATCGACCGGCCGAACCGCAAGCGATCTGGAAGGCCCTTGAAGCGGTCGGCCTGCGCGGCTTCGAAGATGTGCCCTGTCATACCCTTTCGGCGGGCCAGCAGCGCCGCGTGGCCCTGGCCCGCCTGTACCTGGACAGTCCGCTGTTGTGGATTCTCGATGAGCCCTTTACGGCCCTCGACAAGCAGGGCGTGGCTCAACTCGAGGCGCACCTGGCGGCCCATTGCGAGCAGGGCGGGATGGTCGTGCTGACCACCCACCACAGCCTGGAACGCAAGCCGTCCGGATACCGTGAACTGAACCTGGGGCAGTGGGCCGCATGAGTGTCTTTGTCCTGTTGTTGCGTCGTGAAGCGCGTCTGTTGTGCCGGCGTCCGGCCGAACTGGCCAACCCGCTGGTGTTCTTCGCCATTGTCATCGCGTTGTTTCCGCTGGCGGTCGGACCCGAGACTCAATTGTTGCAAACCTTGTCTCCGGGGCTGGTCTGGGTAGCGGCCCTTTTATCGGTTTTGCTCTCGCTGGACGGGCTTTTCCGCAGTGATTTCGAGGATGGATCGCTCGAACAGTGGGTCCTTTCGTCGCACCCCCTGCCTCTTCTGGTACTGGCAAAAGTACTGGCACACTGGGCCTTTTCCGGGCTGGCACTGGTATTGTTGGCACCCTTGCTGGCACTGATGCTAGGTTTGCCCTCGGCCTGTCTGCCGGTGCTGCTGGCATCGTTGTTGCTCGGTACTCCGGTACTGAGCCTGCTGGGCGCCGTGGGTGCGGCCCTGACAGTCGGTTTGAAACGTGGCGGCCTGCTGCTGGCGCTACTGATTCTGCCGTTATATATCCCGGTATTGATCCTGGGCAGTGGCGCCTTGCAGGCGGCACTGCAAGCTATGCCGGCGACCGGTTATCTGCTTTGGCTTGGTAGCCTGACCGCCCTGGCAGTAACTCTGGCACCCTTTGCAATAGCGGCTGGCCTGAAGATCAGCGTCGGCGAATAATGAGGTCTGGGCCCTGCCCAGCAAAGACCCTGGATGTACCGTGATGAAAAGCAGCGTAATCAGCTGGACGTGGTTTCATAAACTGGGTTCGCCCAAGTGGTTCTATGCCATCAGCGGCCGCATGCTGCCGTGGCTGACGGTTGCCGCGATCCTGTTGATCGGCATCGGCGTGATCTGGGGGCTGGCCTTTGCACCCCAGGATTACCAACAGGGCAACAGCTTTCGGATCATCTACATTCACGTACCGGCAGCCATGCTGGCGCAGTCCTGCTACGTGATGCTGGCCGTGGCCGGGGTGGTCGGGCTGGTATGGAAAATGAAAATTGCCGACGTTGCCCTGCAGTGTGCGGCGCCCATCGGTGCCTGGATGACCGCGGTAGCGCTGGTCACCGGCGCCATCTGGGGCAAGCCGACCTGGGGCAGCTGGTGGGTCTGGGATGCGCGTCTGACCTCGATGCTGATCCTGCTGTTCCTGTATTTCGGTCTCATCGCCCTGGGCCAGGCCATCAGTAATCGCGAGAGCGCGGCCAAGGCCTGCGCGGTGCTGGCGATTGTCGGTGTGATCAACATCCCGATCATCAAGTACTCGGTGGAGTGGTGGAACACCCTGCACCAGGGCGCCACCTTTACCCTCACGGAAAAACCGGCCATGCCGGCGGAGATGTGGCTGCCGCTGCTGCTGACCGTGCTGGGTTTCTATTGTTTCTTCGGTGCCGTGCTGTTGCTGCGCATGCGCCTTGAAGTGCTCAAGCGCGAAGCGCGCACCAGTTGGGTCAGGGAGGAGGTATTGAGCAGCCTGGGTCGGGAGATGGCACGATGAGTTTTGCCTCTTTCAGTGATTTTCTCGCCATGGGCCATCACGGCCTGTACGTCTGGTCGGCCTACGGCATCTGCCTGCTGGTGCTGGCCGTCAACGTTGCCTTGCCCTTGCAGGCGCGGCGCCGTTACCTGCAAGAAGAGGCGCGTCGTCTGCGCCGGGAGAACAACCAGTGAATCCGCAACGCAAGAAGCGCCTGTTCATCATCCTCGGCCTGCTGGCCGGGGTTGGCATCGCCGTGGGCCTGGCCTTGAGCGCCCTGCAGCAGAACATCAACCTGTTCTACACCCCGACCCAGATCGCCAACGGCGAAGCCCCGCTCGATACCCGTATTCGTGCCGGCGGCATGGTCGAGAAGGGCTCGCTGCAACGTACGGGCGACTCGCTCGATGTACGTTTTGTGGTGACCGACTTCAACAAATCGGTACCGATCACCTACCGCGGCATTCTCCCCGACCTGTTCCGTGAAGGGCAGGGCATCGTTGCCCTGGGCAAACTCAATGCCGAGGGCGTGGTAGTGGCCGATGAAGTGCTGGCCAAGCATGACGAGAAATACATGCCACCGGAGGTCACCAAGGCCCTCCAGGAAAGCGGCCAGGCGGCCACCGGCGCGGGAGTCAAACCATGAACGCGGCGCTGATCATTCCTGAACTCGGCCAGCTGGCGATGATCCTCGCGATCTGTTTCGCCTGTGTGCAGGCCACGGTGCCGCTGCTCGGCGCCTGGCGTGGCGATAGCCTGTGGATGAGCCTGGCGCGGCCTGCGGCCTGGGGCCAGTTCGCGTTCCTGGCATTCTCCTTCGCCTGCCTGACCCACGCCTTCATGACCGACAACTTTTCGGTCGCCTATGTCGCCAACAACTCCAACAGCGCCTTGCCCTGGTATTTCAAGTTCAGCGCCGTATGGGGTGCCCACGAAGGCTCGCTGCTGCTCTGGGCGATGATCCTCGGTGGCTGGACCTTCGCCGTGTCGATTTTCTCCCGCCAGTTGCCACAGGTGATGCTGGCCCGGGTGCTGGGGGTGATGGGCATGATCAGCGTCGGCTTCCTGTCGTTCCTGATTGTCACGTCCAACCCGTTCAAGCGTCTGCTGCCGCAGGTGCCGACTGACGGCGCCGACCTCAACCCGCTGCTGCAGGATATCGGCCTGATCGTTCACCCGCCGATGCTGTACATGGGCTATGTCGGCTTCTCGGTAGCGTTCGCCTTTGCTATCGCCGCCTTGCTCGGCGGTCGCCTGGATGCCGCCTGGGCACGCTGGTCGAGGCCCTGGACCCTGGTCGCCTGGGCGTTCCTGGGCATCGGTATCACCCTCGGCTCGTGGTGGGCTTACTACGAACTGGGCTGGGGTGGCTGGTGGTTCTGGGATCCGGTTGAAAACGCCTCGTTCATGCCCTGGTTGGTGGGCACGGCGCTGATCCACTCGCTGGCGGTCACGGAAAAACGCGGGGTGTTCAAGAGCTGGACCGTGCTGCTGGCCATTGCGGCGTTCTCGTTGAGCCTGCTGGGTACCTTCCTGGTCCGTTCCGGCGTGCTGACGTCGGTACACGCCTTCGCCTCCGATCCGGAGCGTGGCGTGTTCATTCTGATCTTCCTGTTGTTTGTCGTGGGCGGCTCGCTGACCCTGTTCGCCCTGCGCGCACCGGTGGTCAAGAGCCAGGTCGGCTTTGCCCTGTGGTCGCGGGAAACACTGCTGCTGGCCAACAACATTGTGCTGGTGGTTGCCGCCTCGATGATCCTGCTCGGCACCCTGTATCCGCTGATTCTCGATGCGCTGACCGGGGCCAAGCTGTCGGTGGGCCCGCCGTACTTCGATGCGCTGTTCATTCCGTTGATGGCGCTGCTGATGGCAGTCATGGCCATCGGTATGCTGGTGCGCTGGAAAGACACGCCAAGCAAATGGCTGCTGGGCATGCTGACTCCGGTGCTGATCGCCAGTGCCGTGCTGGCGCCGATTGGCGGGCTGCTGGTCGACGACTTCGATTGGCAGGTGCTGACCACCTTCGCTCTGGCCGCGTGGATTGTTCTGGCCGGTGTGCGCGACATCTTCGACAAGACCCGCCACAAGGGCTTGCTCAAGGGCCTGCGCGGTCTTAACCGCAGCTACTGGGGCATGCACGTCGCCCACCTGGGGCTGGCGGTCTGCGCCCTGGGCGTGGTGCTGTCGAGCAACAACAGTGCCGAACGCGACCTGCGCCTGGCACCGGGCGAGTCGGTTGAGCTGGCCGGTTACCAGTTCATCTTCGAAGGTGCCAAACACTTCGAAGGGCCGAACTTCACCTCCGACAAGGGCACCGTACGGGTGGTCGAAGATGGTCGTGAAATCAGCGTGCTGCATCCCGAGAAGCGTCTCTACACCGTGCAGCAGTCGATGATGACTGAGGCCGGTATCGACGCCGGTTTCACCCGCGACCTCTACGTCGCCCTCGGCGAGCCGCTCGATAACGGCGCCTGGGCGGTACGCGTACACGTCAAACCCTTCGTGCGCTGGATCTGGCTGGGCGGTCTGCTGACAGGCCTCGGTGGCCTGCTGGCAGCCATGGATGGACGTTATCGGGTCAAGGTCAAAGCCCGGGTGCGTGAAGTGCTGGGCATGTCTGGAGCAACTGCATGAAGCGTTGGATCATGGTGCTGCCGCTGGCAGTGTTTCTGCTGGTGGCGGTGTTTCTCTATCGGGGACTGTTCCTCGACCCCACCGAGCTGCCGTCGGCAATGATCGGCAAGCCGTTCCCGGCGTTCTCGCTGAAGTCGGTGCAGGATGGCAAGCCCCTGACCCAGGCCGACCTGATCGGCAAACCGGCGCTGGTCAACGTCTGGGCCACCTGGTGCCCGTCGTGCAAGGTCGAGCACCCGTACCTGAACAAGCTGGCGGAGCAGGGCGTGGTCATCCATGGGGTCAACTACAAGGATGACAACGCTGCAGCGATCAAATGGCTCGCCGAGTTCCATAACCCCTATCAGCTGAACATCGCTGACGACCAGGGCGGTCTCGGCTTGAACCTGGGTGTGTACGGTGCGCCGGAAACCTTCCTGATCGATGCCAAGGGCATTATTCGTTACAAGCACGTGGGCGTGGTCGATGCGACGGTCTGGCGTGAGCAACTGGCCGCCTTGTATCAGGGCCTGGTCGATGAGGCCAAGCCATGAAGCGCTGGCTGACCGCTGCCGTGTTGGGACTGAGCCTGGCCGGGGTGACGCAGGCGGCTATCGACACCTATCAGTTCGCTGACGATGCCGAGCGCGAGCGCTATCACGACCTGACCAAGGAACTGCGCTGCCCCAAGTGCCAGAACCAGGACATTGCCGACTCCAACGCACCGATCGCCGCCGACCTGCGCCGGGAGATCTTCCGCATGCTGGGTGAGGGCAAGAGCAATCAGCAGATCATCGACTTCATGGTCGATCGCTACGGTGATTTCGTGCGCTACAAGCCCGAGCTGACGGCCCGCACCTGGTTGCTCTGGTTCGGCCCGGGCGTGTTGCTGGTGGGCGGCTTTGGCCTGCTCGCACTGATTGTGCGCAAGCGTCGGGCGCAGAGCGCTGGTGGCCCTGTCGACCTTTCCCCCGAGGAGCGTGAGCGCCTCGCCAAATTGCTGGACAAAGAACAGACCCATGACTGATTTCTGGCTTGCTGCAGGCCTGCTGTTGCTGGTGGCCCTGAGCTTTTTGCTGATCCCGGTGTTGCGCGGCCGTCGTGCGCAACTGGAAGAAGACCGCACTGCACTGAACGTCGCCCTGTACCAGGAGCGGGTCGCCGAGCTGACTGCCCAGCAGGCTGCTGGCGTGCTCGATGAGGCGCAACTGGCCAAGGGCCGGGACGAGGCCGCGCGCGAGTTGTTGGCCGACACCGAAAATGCCGAGCCGCAGCGCCTGGGACGTCTGGGTAAACCCTTGCCGTTGCTGGCCGCAGTGCTGGTGCCGCTGATGGGCCTGGGCCTGTACCTGCACTTTGGTGCCAGCGAGGAGGTTGAACTGACCCAACAGTTCGCCAGGGCGCCGCAGTCGATGGAAGAGATGACCACGCGTCTTGAGCGGGCGGTCGAGGCGCAACCGGATTCAGCCGAAGGCCTGTACTTCCTCGGTCGGGCTTACATGGCCCAGGAGCGGCCAGCCGATGCGGCCAAGGTCTTCGAGCGTGCCGCCGCCCTGGCCGAGCGTCAGCCCGAGCTGCTCGGACAGTGGGCCCAGGCCCTGTACTTCGCCAATGGCAAACAGTGGAACGAGCAACTGCAGGCGCTGACCGACGAGGCGCTC
>NZ_JBMOWO010000070.1:0-10097 GCF_049310525.1 Pseudomonas sp. GZD-222 | reverse complement strand
CGTCCCGGTAAATCCGCTCCTACAGATGCCCGATAGGCCGCGGTCCTAGTTTTTACACTCGGCCAATACCACTTTGCAGGTGCCGGGCGTACCACCGGAGCGGCCGGCGTAGCGTATGCAGTTGCTCAAGGACTTTTGCTTCGCCATTTGCAGGGTCGCGCCCCAGGCCAGGCCACCTTCACCGGTAGTAGGCAGCGCTTTGGCATAACAGCTGGAGCCCGCCTGCGATGACGAGTAACGAGGTTGCGCTGATTTGCTTGAACATCCGGCCGTCAGGACCAGGCCGAGGGCGAGGAGGGCAGGCATTACCAGCGATGAATAGCTGAACGTTGAATGGGCGGTCATCGCGTGGCCCTCAATGACCGCTGGCGTTGATGTTACGAAAGCGTAGACCAGGTTGGCGTTGGCCAATAGACCAACGCACCTGGCCACGCTAGCGCACTATGGGAAGAACAGAATAAGCCCGAACACCACGAAAACCGCCAGGTGCATGTAGCCCTGGATCGGCGACGTGCGCTGGCCGTTGAACGACAGCATGCTCAACACAAGAGTAATGACGAACAGCACGATCTCGGCATTCGAGATACCCATGATCACTTGCTTGCCGTTGGTCAGGCCGATGATCAGCACCGCCGGCACCGTGAGGCCGACGGTGGAGACGAAGGCACCGAGGCACAGGTTGATGGCGCGCTGCATTTCGTTGTTCATGGCCGCTTTGACGGCCGTGATCGACTCGGGCGTGAACACGATGATCGCAATCAGCACACCGCCCACGGCCGCCGGGGCCCCGGCGGCGGCGATACCATAGTCGGTGACCACGGCCAGGTAATGGGCCAGTAACACGATTGGCAGAATCAGGCCGAGCAGCACACAGGAACGGATCACCATGGCCCGCACGTCTATCTGCGATTCACTGCGCGCTTGCCCGTCGATTGCTTTCTGCGCGGGGGGAACGCTCATCGAGCCGGCCGGCGGTTGGATGAACAAGCGCCTGTGGCTGCGCATCTGCATCCACAGGAAGGCCGAATACAGCGCGATGATCAGCACGGCAATGCCCCATGCCTGGGTCACCGTGAACACGCCGGCAGTCGATGTGTAATTCGGCAGGATCAATGCGACTGCGGTGAGCAGGGCGATCATCGACAGGTAGGACGTTGCCCCCTGGGCATTGAATTCCTGGTCACCATGCCGGTTCGCACCAGCGATAAGGCAGATGCCCACCACCAAGTTCATGATGATCATCATCACGGCGAAGATCGAGTCGCGGCCAATCGTCGGGAACTCGCCCGGGCCAAGGAATACCGAGGCGATCAGGATCACTTCGATCGACACAATCGACAGCGTCAGGATCAGCGTCCCATACGGCTCACCCAACTGATCGGCGAGGTGGTCTGCTTCATGCACCACCCCGAACGATGCCGCCAGAATGGTAATGAACAGCAGCAAGAATACCCAGGTGGCGGTCATCGGATTGAGCATGCCGCCGAGCAGGTCATTGCCGAACAGCATGAAGATGGCGACCACGGTCCAGGAGCCGGCCAGCCTTAGCCACGTCGACAGGGGAACCAGTGGTGTGTTCTGACTGAGCGCAGGCATCGCGCAGTCTGCAGGATAATTTTTCATTCTACGTGAGCCTTTTTCTCAACGGCATGAGTGGGTACCCGAACTGTAGAGCTTGCGTATTTGCTTCGCCTTTTTGCGGATGCACCACCATGAAGTGCGCCCATCGACCCTTCGTAGATCAAGCCAACGAGCAGGATGGCAATGAAAAACGCAGCGCCGATAAAACCGGCCCATCCGGTTTCACGAACGGAAACGGCATAGGAAAAAAGGAACAGCGCTTCTATTTCGAAAATAACGAAAAGGATCGCAACCAGATAAAAATTGGCGGAGAACCTTAGTCGGGCACTGCCGACCGGAAGCATTCCCGACTCGAAAGGCTCGTTTTTACTGCGCCCCCAGGCTCTGCCACCGAGAAACTTTGAAACACCCAACATGAACACACAGAGAAATACGACGCCAAGCAAGAATGCGCCAAACGCCCAGTTATGGGAAAGGGTAGTGGTTGCGGCGGACATGCAAGAACTCCTGGATCAACTCAAGGTTTTCGTTTCTGTTGAAAACAGCAACGCTAGTGGCGTGTTGCGCGAGCAGAGCAGGTGATATCGCGCGGCGGGGCCTTGAGTGCTAAGTGCAGGCGTTCGAAATTGCACCACGAGAAGTGGCGTGCTGCAGATGATTGAGACATCAAGCTGATGAGCGCGGAAAAGCGCGAAATAGCACGAAGATCGGCCATTGCATACTTCCTTGGAAGTTCAGGGCCGTCCCCGTTGAAGAAATCCGTGATCTGAGGTCGTCCTCAGCCAGGCTTGTGCGAAGTGTTACCCGAAAAGCATACCACTGGCGTTTTTCGCATGCCAGCCGCATGAAAGGGTGGGGTGGCTTATCAGGACGCGCGCGTGACCAGGCGCCGATGGCAGTCCTGCGGGTTCAACGTCTTACCGGACTTCGAACGCACCACGAGGACCTCGACCGGTTGCTCCAGAGCGTTGTCCACTAGCACCGAATGGCTCTCGCCCTTGCTGAAGAGAAAACGTTCGCCCCATTGACGCATGCCCACCACGATGGGGAACACCGAGCGGCCCATCTCGGTCAGCACATATTCCTTGTAGGCGCTGCCGTCGGAGGCGGGCTGTACAGCAAACACGCCTGCCTCGACCAACAACTTGAGCCGTGTTGCGAGGATGTTCTTGGCCAGGCCCAGGCGTTTCTGGAAATCACTGAAGCGGCGAACATCGTCGAACGCCTCGCGGATGATCATCAATACCCAGCGATCGCCGATGACTTCGAGCGCCCGCGCTACAGGGCATTCGCTCTGTGTCTGTACTGTTGGTGTGGTCATGATTCTGTCGATGGTGAGATGTGGTTGCAGATTAAAACCAGGTTTGTTAGAAAGCAAACAACTGGTTTCATTTTGAAACCTCTTTGCGCCAGAGATGCGATGAAAATGGACCTTGAAGCCGAAAACCCAGGCAGCGATGCCGCCATCCTGCCCGCCTCGGCAGGCGCGGCGCAGACCCTGAGCCGCCAGCTGATCCTGCTTTTTGCCGTCACCTGCGCCCTGGCGGTGGCGAATGTCTATTTCGCTCAACCGCTACTGCAGTCCATATCACTCAGCCTGGCGGTTCCCGCCAGTACCATCGGCGTGGTAGTCACCGCGACTCAGGCCGGTTACGCGGTGGGGTTGCTGTTGGTGGTGCCGTTGGGTGACCTGGTTGATTGCAAGAAGCTCATCCTTGCGCAGCTGCTGCTGTCGGCCGTGGCCTTGTGCGCAGTGGGCTTCGCCCAGGGCTGGAGCGTGCTGCTCGGTGCGATGGTGCTGGTCGGGCTGATGGCGGTCGTGGTCCAGGTGGTGGTGGCTTACACCGCTACGCTGGCAAGTCCCGACCAGCGCGGCCAGGCGATTGGCACCGTGACCAGTGGCGTGGTGCTGGGCATTCTGCTGGCGCGCTTCGTTTCTGGCGCGGTGGCGGACCTGGCGGGTTGGCGCGGGGTGTATTTCGTGTCGGCGGCGTTGATGCTGGTTATGGCCCTGATACTGCACAAAACCATGCCAGCCTCGGCAGCACCGCCGGCCAGGGGCGGGTACTGGCAGTTGCTGGGTTCGATGGTGCAGTTGCTCCGACGCGAACCTGTGCTGCGTGAAAGGGGTATTTTCGCTTTACTCATTTTCGCTGCATTCAGTGTGTTGTGGACGTCCATGGTGCTGCCACTGAGTGCGCCACCGTTGTCGCTGTCGCATACCCAGATCGGCCTGTTCGGACTTGCCGGTATTGCCGGCGCGCTGGCTGCAGCGCGCGCCGGACGCCTGGTCGATCAGGGGCACGGTCAGCGCACGACTGGCGTTGCCCTGGTGCTGCTGACCTTGTCCTGGCTGCCGACGGCGTTTGTCGAAAGCTCGCTGCTGGCCATGCTGGTGGGGGTGGTGTTGCTGGATTTCGCGGTGCAGGCCGTGCATGTCACTAACCAGAGCCTGATCTTCGCCTCCCGGCCCGATGCCCAGAGCCGCCTGGTGGGTGCGTACATGTGTTTCTACTCGCTGGGCAGTGGTCTCGGCGCGGTGGCTGCGACCTACACCTATGCCCACTGGGGCTGGGTGGCGGTCTGCGCGCTGGGTGCGGCTATCAGTGCAGTAGCCCTGTTGTACTGGCTGTACTTGCAACTGACTGGCCGGCACCTTGGCAGGCAATGACCTGGCGCCAGTATCAGGTCTGCCATCCGCGGCGGCTGAGGATGTGATCGAGGGTTCTGCTGATCGCCGTGCAATTACGCACCATCTCCATGCGTTCCCAGGTAGCCTGCTCACCATCGCGCACCAGTTGTTTCACCTGAGAGAGCGGTAACGGCGCGAGTATTTTCAGCGGGTTGTGCCAACGTTTGCCGAGAAAAATGTTGATATCGGCGGTGTAGTCCTGCACCAGCATGCTGTAACCCAGATGCTGCCAGCGGGCCAGGGTAGGGTGACCGATGCGCAAATGATTTCTGCCCAGGCGCAACAGGCGGGTCGCGATATTTTTGCTCAGCCGGATGGGTTGCTCCATGGCGCTTTTAGTCAGCCCGCCAGGGGCATTGGGATTGGGTGTAAACAGTAGTGCAGCTGGATTGGCCATGCTGGAAATGAAGTGGTTGACGCCATACAGCCGCCCCAGGCGCTTGGCCGGCAGGTCATCGACAAAGGAGCCGTCAATCCATCGCTGTTCGGGCAAGTAGGGTACGTGCTCGCCAGCGGCATTCTTCGCCTGCAGTGTCACCGGCGGGATGATGCCCATGACGGCGGTCGAGGCCAGGATCGCTGAGCGGATCAACACATTGGGTGCGGTGATCGCATTCAACAGCCGCGGTGCCTGCTGTAGTTCCAGCCCGGTGATCGTGATGTTCAGATGGCGGCCACTGACCTGGTAGGCTTCGGCGAACGTCAGATCGGGGATCAGCCCCTGCACATGGTGGATGACGTCCTCGGCCTGCAGAATCGAACGCAAGCGTGAGCGGCGTTTGCCGTCGGTGTTGGCATAGGTCACGGTCAGCCGTTCGGGCTGCAGGCGCTCGAGCAGCTCATCATCGCTGTGGCTGCAGACGATGGCGGCTATCAGCGATCCGGCGCTGGAACCGGAGATTATCTTTGGCAGCAGGCCCTCCTTGAACAGGGCTTTGAGAGCGCCAACGTGGAAATAGCCGAGCATCGCAGCGCCGCTGAGCATCAGCGCCGAACGACCGAAGCATTGGCTGGCACGCAGGAAGAAGTCGCGGCGTTCCTCCAGGCTAATCACCTGTTCGTCCACGTCATCGATGGCGTGCAGTGACCGGCAGACTTCCTCGATGTACTGGTGGATCAAATGCTTGGTGCCCATGTGCGCACGGCTGTAGAGCGATGCCTTGCCCATTCCGGCAAGGTTGCCATGGATGCCCTCGTTGAGGGCAAACATCAGATTGGCGTAGGCACCTGCACTGCGCATGACGCTCAGAAGTTCCAGGCGTTGGCGCACGGTGCGGTAGTCATAGGCCCTGGACACCTCATTTCTGCGCCAGTCGTCCATGCCGCGCTGTTGATCCAGGGCGCCGGCGTGTTTGGCCCACTCCTCATAGGTGCGCGCATGCTGCATTTTTTCCTGCAACTGAGTGGTCGCTGTCTTGTGCCTCAGCATCATGATGCTCTCCAATGGCTCACGCGCTGGGCTGTTCGCTGTCGACCGTTGTGGCGGCGCGTTTGCGTGGCGGCGTCGGCCGGTCCTGCTTGGCAGACGCTTGCTCCGCCTGATTGCCGAGGGCCAGATATTCTTCGGTGGATTGTTGCAGGCACTCGATGTAAACGTCCATGTCCGGTAACACGTGGCGGTCGCTGCCGACACCGAGAATGATCTGATCGTAGAGGCTGGTGATGGCATGACTGAGGGCCATGCCGTCGGCGATCGGCGGCACCGGGTAGAGCGCCTGCACTTCGGCCCCGGCGAAGTATTTACGGGCTTTGCCCATCGGCCCCGGGAAGTTGGTGATCAGGGTGTTGCACAGGTGGTACTTGCCGACATAACGCCATTGGCTACTCATCCAGCCACCGAGCATGCGCATCGGTGCTGGCACCAGGTCGCCCATCGAGACGATCAGGTCATACACCACATCGCGGGCCAGGTCGGCGCCCGACTGTGTGCGCTCGAGAATGGAGCGCAGCCGTTCGAGCGGATCCTCGATGTCGGTGCCGATGCCGATCAACATGCCCGAGACCAGGTTCCCGGTGCGCTGAGCCTCTTCAGAGAGAATCGCCACCGGGCACATTGCGACCAGTGACTGCTCGGCGGGCAGCGCTTCACGGCGTAGCAGGTAGCGGCGCAGCCCGCCGGCGATGATGGCCAGGATTACATCGTTGAGCGTGGCACCCTCTGCGCAGCGGCGCACGGGTTTGATATCGCTGATCTTCCAGGTCAGGCCGCCGAATGTCCGATGCGGGGAGACCTGCGCATTGAACAAGGTGGTGGGGATGCTTTTCTGCGCCGGGCGGTTCTCGCCGCGCATCCTGTTCAGCAACTGCAGGCCGGCTTTGCTTGCACTGACGCTGGCGCGCAAGCTGCGCAAAGGCTGGGTCAACAGCCGGGGAAAGGTCTTGCCCCACATCCGCGCACGGCTTGGCAGGCGCTGGTTACTGGGTTGTTGGTAAGGGTTGTCGTCGATTTCAGGCTGATCACTCATCAGCAGGTTGTTGATTTCGATGCCGGCCTTGCCATCGATGTAGGCGTGATGGAAACGAAGCAGCAGGGCGAAACTGCCGGGCGCCACGCCTTCGACGTTGTCCAGCCCCTCGATAATGGTCAGTTCCCAGGGCGCGCGCTCCATGTCCAGGGTGCGCGACATCGAGCGTGCCGCGAAGATGCAGAGTTGCCGCCAGTCGCCCGGTTGTGGCAGGCCGACGTGGCGGATGTGGTACTCCAGATCGAAGCTCTTGTCCTCCACCCAGTAGGGATCGTCCAGCCAGAAGGGCGCGTGCTCGAGTCGTCGGCGAAACAGCGAGGTGCTGCTCAGGCGGTTACTGAAGTAGCGGATGATGTCCTTGTGCCGGACCAACCCATTGGGGGCAGTGCGCTGGTCACAGATCCACAGGCTGGCGCCGACCATGGGTTGATGGGGGGCGTCGGAATAGAAGAACTGGGCGTCCAGCGGGGTCAGTTGTTTCATGGCTTGCTTCCTCCAATGACATGATCGTGGCAACAGGCTGGCGGCCAGGTGCAACTCGTGCATGAAGCCATGGTGGCGTCCACGCGCCATCGTGCTCGCCTCCCTTGTTGGTAGGGGCAATCCTTTGCGCGTGGCAGGGGAGTAGCGTGTGTTGGAGGGGGAGGAGGAGCATGCGACGAAGCCACTGGAATTTTTTCAGGGCGTGAAGTGCAAAGTGCAAAGGTGTCCTAGACTTCAGGCTTAAATGCTCTGGCTTGATGAATTTCACCGCTGTGACTACTCAATGAGCGAATAAAAACATGAATGATAGCTCCGCAGCGGTTTCTCGATTAAGCGTACTTGATGGATGGCGTGGCATCAGCATCTTGCTGGTCCTGGCATGCCACCTGTTGCCACTTGGCCCAAAACCCTGGCAAATGAACTCCGCCGCAGGCGTTATGGGCATGGCTATATTTTTTACCCTGTCAGGTTTTCTGATAACAAGTTTTTTACTCAAGAGCAGCAGTGTTGTTGATTTTTTAATCCGCAGGATTTTTCGGATTGTGCCGCTCGCCTGGTTGTACATGGCAATTGCTTTGTTTTTCATGAACAGCCCGCCAGACTTCTATATTACAAACTTTCTGTTCGTTGCCAACTGGCCACCTATGTGGCTTGGCAGTGCAAACGGGCACCTCTGGAGTTTGTGCATGGAGGTCCAGTTTTATCTCGCCATCGCCTTGCTGGTGGTGCTGATGAGAAACAAGTGGATGGTGCTGATCCCTGTACTGTGCATCGCCGTCACCACCTATCGCGTCATGAATGAGGTCCATGTCGCCATCAATACCTATTACCGCATTGATGAGATACTTTCTGGGTGCATACTTGCGCTGATATACAACGGTAGACTGGGGAGTACACTTGCGCAGTATGCGAAGCACATGTGGATTGCGCAAATACTTCTGTTTCTCCTGTTCGTCGTCTCCAGCCACCCCCAAGCGGGCTTCATGAACTACTTCCGCCCCTATTTTGCCGCGGCGCTGGTGGGTAGCACGTTATTCAATGGTCGGACGCTAGTTGCCCAGCTTCTGAATAATCGCATGCTGTTTTATATCGCTACCATCTCCTACGCACTCTACGTTGTGCATCCGCTGCTGGAGCAGACCTGGTTGGGTAGCGGAGATACCATCATCAAGTATATGAAGCGGCCTTTGTTGTTTGCGGCTATTTTTATCACCGCGCATATCTCGACGTTCTATTATGAAAAATGGTGGATTGCTTTTGGCAAGACATTGTCCAAGAAGGTGGTTAAACCAACCGGTTACAAGCTAGACGTGAGCAGCGGCTCGTAGGCACTGCTCAGCCTGAGTGCAGCGGCTGTAACTGACCGGCGCGCATTTTCCAGGTACGGTTGACCGGGCTCTCAGGCTTCAATGCCAGGCGCTCGGCCACCAGTGCCTCGGCCAGTGCGCGGTCGCCAAGGCGTATAGCGGCTTCGGTCAATGTCCATGAGAAGACATCACGCTGCGCGTGACTACCGCCGAAGCGATTGGCTTTGGCGCGCAACGGCAGCAACGACGCTATCGCCTGGGCGTAGTCCCCACGACCAAACGCCATCAAGCCTTCGCTCGCTGGTACACCAATCTCTCTGCTCATCATCGCATTGCTACCGAAGCCCGCAGCGGCCCGCCTCAGGGTGTCCAACTGCTGAAGTTGAGCCCCGCTGTTGCCAGCTCCCACGAATGCCATCATCGCGTTCACGTCGTTAAAGGCGTAGAAGCCGTCTTCACAGCGGGGCTCCCATTTTTCCGCCAGTTCTTGCCATCGATCGCCAACGTCATGGCCGAGCAGGTTGAGCCTCCAGAGCAATGCTGAGCCATCAAGCAACTCGAGTGCTTGCCCGAAGCCACCCGCTGAAATGTCCTCATCAAACAGACGTAGCGCACCAGCGATGTCATTCGCCTCAAGGAGGAACAGTGCCTGATGCCACCACAAGTGGAAGGCAAACATGCTGTTGGGCGCCCAGGCGTTGGCGCTGGATGACAGGTACCTGGCGCCTTCTTCGCTACGGCCCTGCATTTCCATGACATGCGTGACGGCATGCACTGCCCAGCCATCCTGCGGGTTCAAGGCAACCGCCTCGCGACCCTGTTCCTCGGCCTGGCGGTAATCTCCGGCCTCTTCCAGGCCAAAGGCATACATGCCTTGCACAAAGCCAACGCCGGGCACGTCCTTATCCCAGTGCGGCATCACCCGCGCGATGCGATCACGCAGCATGTGCGAGTAACCCAGATAGAAGTCGCCCAGATGGGCGAATTGCAGCGCCAGCAGATCACGCGGGTACTCGATCGACACACGTCCCCAGGTTTCGATTGCCCGCTCCCAGTCGCCGTCGAACCAGGCGCGTACGGCATGGATATGCTGGCGCTCGCGATCATTCGCGTTCGCTGCCAGCCGTTCTGCCGCGTCCAGGCTTTTGTGCAACTCTGGGTCAAAGGTCTTGTCGGTCGCAGTGGCAATCGCGCCAGCACGAAAGGCGTGGGCGAGGGCAAAATCCGGGTGCTGCGCGATAATCTCGTCAGCTGCGGCCAGAGGATCGGCCTGGTAGGCATGCAGCAAGTTGCACGCGCTATCCAGCGCGTCGATTGCCTCCTGCGAGCCATAGGAAACAGGATTGCCACGTTGGTCGCGACTGCTCATGGTCTGCTCCTGATCGAGGTGTGAGGATCGTTTTTGATTGTCCCTCCACCTTTAGCGCGAAGACACTTTTCCGACGAAGCGGAATTGGCTGCCTCTGGCCCAATCGGTTTGGTGGGGGGGGGGGGGGGGGGGGGGGGGGGGGGGGGGGGGAGGTGGCGGGGGGGGGGGGGGGGGAGAAAGGATAGTCCCGCGAGCCGACC